>JAUMWL010000072.1:2254-3829 GCA_030529665.1 Coriobacteriales bacterium | reverse complement strand
GAGCAGTAACGTGGCAACGCGCCTAGCCCACGAGGACCGACATGCCAAGGGCAAAGCCAGCGATGAGAAGTGCGAGCGCCGCCACGATTGCCCATGCGCCAGGTCGAGCCAAGTTGAGCGTCCAGCCCACGCCAAAGCGCTTGGGCACGACTATGCTGGGGTCGTTGGCGTTAAAGTACACCACGCCGAGCGGCCAGTACTCGTCGTTGTCTGCGGGCATGGAGCCGGTGTGTGGCGCAGCGGTCACACGTGCTCCTACCTGTCCGAGGCGCCACGAGACTACGAGCATCGCGGCGGCAAACGCAATCGCGGCGAACATGATGACGGCCAGCGTAGCCTCCGTAGACAAGACACCCAACGTGTTTGCAAAAAACGTTACGCCCATGGTGACGCTAAGGAGAATGCCGCCCACAAAGAGCGCGATGCTCTGGGTGCGGGCAAAGCGCCCATACGCCAGTGCCGAGCTGGCAGGCGCATTGGGGTCGATGGGCTTCTTTGACCGAAGGATGCCCAAGTGAGAGATGGTAAACACGATGCCGAGGAATGCCGTGAGGTACACGGGAAAGAGCACGGTGGCAAGGCTCTTGTTTGTGGAGTAGACCACGGTGCCCCCCAGGTTGAAACGCATGGGAATTCGTGCGGGAAAGTCGCTATAGTGCGCAATGGCAAATGCTGCCATGGCCGCTACGAGTGGTAGGTACGCAAGGTTGACCCAAAGGGGGAGCGGACGCGGGAATTCCTCGGGACCTACGAATGCGACCGCATTGGTGCCTGTGGCATGCCAGCCCTGGGCTGCCTTGTGTGCCTGTACCAACTTGCGAAAATGAAGCATGAGCGCAAACGCGGTCGCAATGGGTACGAGCGTGGTCGCAACGATGAGCCACGATAGGGCATCTGAGCCGCTGGCATCGATGGGACCAAGGATGCCGAGGGCATAGGCTAGCGGCCACACCAACGCACACGCGATGCCAACCGCAACGCTGACTCGGGTGTAGGTGCGCAGATAGCCGGCAAGAGGTTCCTGGTCGCGGGCACCTTGCGGCACCGTAACCGCAAAGCACTCGGTGCTGGGAGTAAGACGCGGGGTGAGGGCAAGAATCGTGCCAACTACGAGTGTCATTACAAACATCATCACAACAACAATAATGGTCATTGCTATGCATCCCCTATCGAAGTAAACACACGCTTTGCCTCAGCTTCTGCCGTGGCCATAAAGTCGTCCTTGCTGCCACCCTTAGCCTTGTGCTCTATGGCGAGGTTTCGTATCGCCAAGGCCAAGAGGTCGCGTTCGCGTCTTTGCTGCTCGGGTGAGGAGACGGTGTTGCGGTCGGCAACGATCGCTCCGCTCCTGCGGCGCATCACCACGTACCCTTCGTCCCTCAACAGTGCGTAGGCCTTGTTCACCGTGTGCATGTTTATGCCGAGGTCCGCCGCGAGCGACCTCACACTGGGCAAGGGATCGCCGGCAACGAGCTCGCCATCCGCGACCGCTTGCACGATTTGCTGGCGTATCTGCTGGTAGATGGGCTCGTCGGTCATAAGGTCAATACTGAGCATCATGTTGCGTCACCTCCG
>JAUMWL010000072.1:0-2154 GCA_030529665.1 Coriobacteriales bacterium | reverse complement strand
GTGCAGTGCATACCTTGCCCGGTGCAGAGGACTATGATCGTTCCAGGCATGCATGCTGCCAAGGCGCCCAGCAAACCAATGGAAAGGGAGAGTCCGCGCCGCTCTCCCTCGTTCCTCTCAAAAATGCGTACCAGCGAGAGCACCAGCAACACGGCACCAACACCAAGGACGGCACGCTGAGCCCAAAGGCATGAGCCTGCGGTACCATCCTCGTGTGCGCAGGGTCCGGCAAACGTGAGCATGCCAAGGACAAGCAATGCAGACAATGCAGTGGTAACTATGCCCACAAGCGGTTCGGCCTTGTCGGCGTGCATGGAATCCTCCTCAAAGTGTCAGGATGGGATTGGCATGGTGGTGCTATGCAGGAAGGCGCAAGATGCCACGCCATCCTCGCGCGGCGTAGTAGGAATCGGCGCCGTTGTGGAACGTAAATGTTCTGCCATACCTCTTCTCGCAAAACAGCGCTCCGCCGCGTGCGCGAATCTGGGGTGGAGTGGCGATCCAGCTCGAAGTCTTGAGGTCAAACTCGCCAAGTTCTTGCAGGTGGTAATACTCATCCTCACTCATGAGCGAGATTCCCATTTGCGTGGCCTGTTCGGATGCGCTTCCCTTAGGCGGATTTCTCTTGCGTTTGCGGAGTGCCTCGTCGTCGTAGCAGAGGCTGCGCCTTTTGGCGGGCGTCTCGGCCGAGCAGTCGCAGATGAGTATGCAGCCTGTGTTTGGGTCCCTGCCAATAACATCGGGCTCTCCACCAGACTCCTCCATGGCCATAAGAGAATCGAGAGCCTCTGGGTGTTGCTTTAGGGAGGCTTCCACCTCATCCCACGAGATGCCTTCGTGGCGTTGCGGATGGCGTCCAAAGCGGTCTTTTAGGGTGTCAAGCATGGGTGCTCCTAAGTGTGTGAATCGATGCCACAAGTGTACCAATCAGCCCATAGAATGTATATCGGATAAGATATCCATCTTGAAGTGCCAAGCGGGGCAGTGTTTCCTGTGCCATCCCACCAGTTTGCTACAGGTCGAGCGATAGCTGGGTCTTTTGCACCAGCAGGCTTCTTTGTGGTGCGCTGCTCACTTCGTCGTCTTTGTGCAGATGTCCCAGCAGCAACGGACTTTGGGGGTCGTGCGCATGCAGATAGTTGTCGAGTGCCTTGTTGTGGTCCCTGTTTGCGTAGCAGTAGCGACACCCGTTGGGACATGAGTCGTATGCGCCTATGTCGCGCGACTCAAAGCATCCGCAGCCCGCTCGCTGGCCCTTGTGCTTGAGCTTCCTAAACTCCACGCCGTTGGCGGCACCCAACATGGCTAGGCTCGTGCATGCGCTCGTGCCAATGCCATACTGCGGCCAAAGACCATTGTTTCCGCAGGTCTGGATGGGCATGCCATGAATTGCCGCAATGCGTCCCAAGCCTGCGGCGAGAAGGTCGCGATCTGTGGGGTCAATGGGCCTTAGCTCCGGAAAATTGCGTTCCAGCTTTTGGTACATCTCCACAAAGCTAAAGATGCAACGGTCCACGTGCCCGGCAAGGCGTTCGGTGAGCCAGGCAAACGTTTCCAAATGGCGCGCCACGGTGTAGTCCTCGGTAAGGAGCACCGGGTCGTAGCGCCAGCAGATGCGTTTTGCGCCGACTTGCCGCTCGAGCTCATAGAGGGTACGCACACTCTCATCGAGGTCGGGTACCTCGGGCTCTATGTCGGGTCCATAGGCGGTTATGGTGTAGTGGAAGTGCGTGTTAAAGCGGCTGGTGATTCGGTGGAGGTGTGGCAGCAGCGGCGCATAGTTCTTTGAGCAAAACTCAACGCAGTCCACCACGTGGGGGTCGAGCTCATAGCGACTAACCTTATGCGGAAAGAGGGGGTTGCGCACGTACACGAACCCCTCCTCAAAGCGCCTGAGCAGCCATGGGGTGTACCATTGAGCCGTGTCGGTTCGTGCGCCTGTGTTTATTATCATCGATTGACGTGCTCCTAAATCGCGCGACCACAGGGGGAGTATCCCCTTTTGGTTGCCCGCAACCAAAAGGGGATACTCCCCCTGTGGTCATGAAGTTCAACAAAACCGCAGCTCAGAAGCCCCTAGACCTCTTCGCCGTTGGTGGCGATCACGTTCTTGTACCACTCGAAGCTCTTCTTCTTGAAGCGCTTGCCCGAGCC
>JAUMWL010000218.1 GCA_030529665.1 Coriobacteriales bacterium | reverse complement strand
CGTCGCGCTCGTGGGCGTGCTTGTGGGCTTCTTCAACCCTGGCCTGTCCTACTAAGCGGAAACGCAAGAAGGGATAGGAAAAGACCATGGCAAAGCTGTACCGCCGCAAATGGAAAGAGACGTCTAATCCGTTGGTAAACGAAGCGCGCGCCCAAACGCTCGCGATTCAGCGCCTGCAGGTTTGGCTCAGGCTCGCCTACGCGGTGCTTGCCGTGGCCGTGTTGTTGGGCTACTGGGGCTTATCCGAAGGTGGTGGACTTGTTGCCGGAGTGGCGGGGGTCGTACTGGGAATCATTGCCCTGGTTGTGACTCTTGTGTTGCGCACGGGCATCAGCCACGGAAGGCAAAACGTAAACGCCATGCTCGAGCAGCTCGAGACAATGCAGGAGTAGCCATAGAGCGCCTTTCCTTTCCGAGTGCCCCGCACGAAAACAAGTCGTGCGGGGCGCTTTTTTGTGGGGCGGATGGCATGGCCGTAAGGACGAGCACGGCGCAACGAGTCAGCCAAAGACACGCCAGCCGTTCCCGTGTTCCACCTTGGTTCGCGTGCCGCCGCCCATCGGGGACATCCGCAACTCGCTCGCTTGCATGATATGGTAAAGAACAGCGACAGTTCATTCCGAGCAAGAGGAGATGATCCAAATGGCTTTTCCAAAGAACTTCCTGTGGGGCGGCGCAACGGCGGCCAACCAGTACGAGGGCGGCTGGAACGCCGACGGCAAGGGCGACAGCCTGTGCGACCACATGCGCGGCGCCACCGCAACCACCCCGCGCCAGATAGACGAGCACTTCGATCCCGAGGCGCTCTATCCCAGCTGGGAGGCCACGGACTTCTATGGCCACTACGAGGAGGACATAGCCCTCTTTGCCGAGATGGGCTGGAACGTGTTCCGCATGTCCATCAACTGGACGCGCCTGTTCCCCACGGGCGAGGAGGCCGAGCCCCTGGCCGCCGGTGTTGAGTTCTACGACAAGGTCTTCTCGTGCCTCAACGAGCATGGCATCGAGCCGCTGGTGACGCTCTCCCACTACGAGACCCCGTACAGCCTGGTGAGCAAGTACAATGCGTGGGCCGACCGTCGCTGCGTTGACTTCTTCTGCACCTACTCCAAGTTCTGCCTGGACCGCTGGCACGACAAGGTGAAGTACTGGCTCACCTTTAACGAGGTAAACACCGGCATGCCCTTTATGAACAACGCGCTTTCCACCAGCCTCGTGCAGCACTACACCGGCACCACGGCCGACGCCCCGCGTGACGCCAAGCTCTGCTTTGACGCGCTGCACCACCAATTCCTCGCCGGCGCAAAGACCGTCAAGTACGCGCACGACAACTACCCCGACCTCATGATGGGCAACATGACGGCCTTCCTCACCACCTACCCGCTCACCTGCGACCCGGCCGACCTCCTGCTTGCCCAGCAGAAGCTCGACGACGGTGACTGGTACGCCTCCGACGTGCAGGTACGCGGAGCCTACCCGTACTTCTCCAAGCGTCTGTGGAAGCAGTACGGCGCCGAGCCCGCCATCCTTCCCGGCGACGAGGAGATCCTGGCCAACGGCAAGGTGGACTTCTTTACCTACAGCTACTACATGAGCATGACCGCCACCACGCACGACGACGGCGAGGAGATGGCCGGCAACATGAGTCTTGGTGGCAAGAACCCCTACCTCAAGGCGAGCGACTGGGGATGGCAGATCGACCCCATCGGCCTGCGCTGGACCATCAACACCGTGGCCGAGCGCTACAACAACATGCCGCAAATGATCGTGGAGAACGGCTTTGGCGCATACGACAAGGTCGTTGTGGAGGACGGCGTAGAGAAGATCCACGACCCGTATCGCTCCGACTACCTTAAGGCGCACTACGAGACGTTAAAGGCCGCCGTGGAGGAAGACGGCGCCAACGTTATTGGCTACACCTGGTGGGGACCCATCGACGTCGTTTCCGCCGGCACCGGCGAGATGCGCAAGCGCTACGGCTTCATTTACGTGGACAAGCACGACGACGGCACGGGCGACATGCGCCGCGCTCGCAAGGACTCCTTCTTTGAGTATCAAAAGCTCATCAAGGAGGCACGCGGAGAGTAACACGCACGCATAGTTATGCTGTGGTACAGTGCTCCCCGGGAAACTGTGTGCCGTGTGGCACAGTGTTCCCGGGGAGCGCTGTACCATTTTTGAGCGGGCAAGGAGTTGGTTATGTGGGCACGCGTTGCAAAGGCAAGAAGCCTCTGGAATGAATTCTCGGCCATCTCGGCTAGCACGTATGCCTCCAGCATCGCCTACTATTCCTTTATGTCGCTCGTGCCGCTGGTCGCCATCGTCATCTCGCTTGTGTCGGTGCTGGGCCTTGGGCAAGAGGAAGTACTCGCGTTCTTTAAGTCCATCGCACCGCAGGGGCTGTACGAATTTTTGGACACGCTGGTATCCGATGCGTTTGCTCGATCCGGACTAGCGTTTTCGGTGTCTACCATAACATTGCTCTGGTCAGCCTCAAAGAGTACCAGGGCTCTGAGGAATGGCCTCAACGTGGCATATGGCACAAGCGAAACTAGGAGCACGCCGTTTGTGGTGGTGATCTCGGTGGTGGCCGTCATTGTGTTGGGATCGTTGCTCGCCGCGACCATGTACCTAGTGTTTAGCGATGGTGTAGCACGCTGGCTAACAAAGATTGTTCCCAGCCTTAAGGTGCAGGACGGATTGGTCACCGTGTTCAATGTTGCGGCAACGTTGGGACTGGGTGTACTCGGGTTGGCGTTGACCTATGCCTATCTACCGGCTGGCATGCGGCGGCCTTTCTCGCAGCTTCCCGGGGCTGTAGTTGCAACATTGGCGTGCGGCGTCATCTCGTTTGGTTTTCGCATTTACGTGGACCAAATTGGCAACTACACCGTGCTCTATGGCAGCCTGGGCACGATAATAATCTTTCTCCTGTGGATGTTTCTTATCTACTACGCCATCCTTTTGGGCGGGTTTGTAAACCGACATTTTGCACGGTAGTTGGTCCTAGCGTCCAACCACGGAATAAATAGAACGGTTAGCCAATCCAACAAAAATATTCGCACGCGTTTTGACTAAGCTGGAATCGTTCTCACGTGATACATCGCGTGGAATGCTGTGCAAATGTTGCCGCACGCATGTGTAAGTAAGGAAAGAGAGGACCCGCCCATGACTATGCTCGTCAAGCTCGACCAGCACCACAACTGGCGCCTGCGCTATCATCTGCAGTGCCCGTCCGGAAACATTACCGACCCCAACGGCCTGAGCCACTTTAAGGGCGTCTATCATATCTTCCACCAGTACGAGCCCCGTTGGCCGCGCGAGATGGGCCACGGCTGGGGACACTGGTCCAGCCCCGACCTCCTTACCTGGTACTGGCACGGTGGTGCCATTATGCCTAGCGTGCAGACCGACAAAAACGGCTCTTACTCTGGCTCCGGTATCGTAAACGGCGACGAACTGTGGCTTTACTACACCGGCAATGAGCTTAAGCCTGGTGGCAGGGCGGCCGGCTACGACTACGACTTCAAGGGTCGTAAGGCCAACGAGACGCTGGTACGCTGCACCGACGACGGCGACAAGTGCCACATCACGCTGGGCGAGAAGCAGCCCGTCCTGTGCAACGACCAGTATCCCGCCTATGCCTCCAACCACGTCCGCGACCCCAAGGTGTGGAAGGAAGACGGCAAGTGGTGGATGCTCCTCGGCTGCCGTACCGTCGAGAGCCACGGCTGCGCGCTGCTGTACACCTCCGAGGACGGCATCAAGTGGGAGATGGCCGGCTCCGCAACCAACACGGGCGACGGTCCGTTCGGCTACATGTGGGAGTGCCCG
>JAUMWL010000008.1 GCA_030529665.1 Coriobacteriales bacterium | reverse complement strand
AGAAGGACGAGATCGCCAAGTCGGTGGACGACGTGGTGAGCGCAAAGATGCTGGGATATGGCTACGTGCTCGTTACCACCCTCATCACCCGCATACGGCTTCCCAAGGATGTCGAGGAGTCCATGAACCGCATCACCACCTCAAAGAACAACCTGGAGTCGGCAACCAACGACGCCAACGCCGCCAAGGCAAAGACGGTTATTGCGGCCCAGGCAAAGGCGGAGGCCATGGAGGCGGAGGGTCGCGGCATCGCAAACCAGCGCATCGCCATAGCCACGGGCATTAAGGAGTCCATAGACACCATCCGCACGGCAGAGATGTCCTCCGACGAGGCAAACAGGCTCTTTGAGTACACGCAGTGGATCGACATGATGACGCGCTTTGCCGAGGGCAGCGCATCCACCGTGGTGTTGCCCAACAGCTTTGAGGGGTCGAGCACCTTTGACCAGGTCCTCGCCGCGCAAAAGACGACCGAGGCACGCAAGTAGCAAGCAAGGGGGATACTCCCCTTGCTTGTCAACCTACGGGTAGCGCTCAAGGCGCGGTAGCGTGCTGGCTTTGCGAGCTGTGTGGCTTGAGCGGACCATTGCGTGCTGTCTTTTCGAGCAGTGTGGCTTGCCGACCCACACAGCTCCAAAAGACAGCACTCTCGGGGTGGGTTGACCCACACAGCTCGCAATCACAGCACACCATCGGCCGTCCCACCCACTAAAGTGGGTTACACTAGCGCCTGAGGGGAGTCCGTTTGCTGGCTTTGCGAGCTGTGGCACGGCATTTGCTGGCTTTTGGGGCTGTGACAGTACTGGCGCGCCACAGCTCCAATTCTCAGCAACCGCCGCGCCACTGGTCTTGATTTCAGCAAACACTGCGTCGCAGGTCCAAATCTCGGCAAATCGAATGCCACTGATCGTTATTCCAACAAACGTTCTGCCACGGGTCCAATAGTCAGCAAACGCCGTTCCAAATGCTTCGCCACTGGTCGTAATTTCCGCAAACGCACGCCATAACACACCAGAACCACGCCATCTTGCCCCGCGACGCGTGTTTTGGGACCACCGAGATTGACCTCGGATTCGTCGTGACTGCCCATGACCAAGGCGGAAGGTTATGGCACCGGGCCAAAGAATACTAAAGCAATGACAGCGCACTTGTTTGCTTCACGTTCGCGCATGTCCCAACATGGCTTTGCATAAAAAGCCTCCGGGAACGCGATTATTGACCTTATTCTTGCGAATTGGAGGTTCTCGCGCGACGAATTGCATTTCTAAACACCATTCTATTCCTGCGGAAACGTTGGAAACCGCGAGAATGGTGCGAAATATGCGCAAGATTGGTGCTATGTGGCATCAAAAAGATGTGTCCAGTAGGCTTGACTCAGGCTATGGTATGAACATGGAGACAAGATGCTTACATATTTCCGGAAGTCATGCCATCAAGCTGTTGAGGGCAGCAAGGGCAAAGAACGTAGTGACCGCCATTCCGTGCGACTACACACGTGTTCAACCCACATGCCTCTCTACGAGCTCTCTTGGAAACCTCGGGATAGACGAACTGCTGTCATGGCTGGATATTGGTCCAAAGAATCCTTTGCAGGTACTTGTTGGGAGCGTCGGGGAAAGGACAAGGACTGCTGGTGTAAGGTGCTCTATACTTTCGAGAGACGTGCCCCATGGAGCGTTCCTTGAACTATCAAACGGGACCGGGAAAGACGCAATCGAACTTGATCCGTCCACACGAGTGGTAATAGACGCACCTCCGCTAGCCCTTATTCATGCTTCGGAAGAGTTACGGCACCGAGTCACCAGGTCGAGCATGGGAGAGCTCGAAGCGAAGCTTCGTCTTATTGCGCTGGCAAGCGAGTTTTGCGGAAGTTATGCCCGAGACCCTCTGAGGCCCCATACGGGACGCGCGTGCTTTGATGATCTAAAAGAATGTGAGCGGTTTACTAGCCTCCAACAGATGCGAGACTTTCTTGACTCCGCCCCTTCGCTTGACGGGCTTACTCTGGCACGCTACGTTGCGAAATTCGCAATCGACGGGTCGGGCTCTCCCATGGAGACCTACATAAACCACGCCTTTACGCTTCCCCCTCGTCTAGCCGGCCTGTCGATGCCGGAACCACTCGTAAATAGGCAGCTCGTGATAAATGATTTGCTAGGCAATATACTCATGAAGCATTCGGGCTCGCTGCGCCCCGACCTGCAATGGCCCGAGCTGCGAACGCTCGTTGAGTACCTGGGTGATGAAGGCCATGCGTCTCATGACGCGCGCGTGGAGGACAAGAACCGCATGCAGGACTACGTGAGCTCCGGGTACAAGCCGTTTTTCCTGATGTTCGACGACGTAAAGAGTGTGTCCGCACTCAACCGAACGGCCATGATGCTTGCGCATGAGTTTGCGAAGAACGGGAAGAAGTTCGAGCCGTACAGGCTGCAACGGCTTTTCAAGGACGAGGAATTTGCGCATCGGCAAGCGGTGCTGGTATCGAGGATGCTTCCGCCCGTCACGCGCTACTCGTGATTGTGGGATTCGGTTTGCTGGGTTTGGGGACTGTGGCGCGGCGTTTGCTGGGATTAAGCCCTGTGGCAATCGATTTAACCGGATTTGAGATCTATGGCACCAGGTTTGCTGGGTTTGGGGGCTGTGACGCTGGATTTGCCGAGATTTGGACCAATGGCGCTGAATTTGCTGACCTTAGGAGCTGTGGCGCGGCGACCGGGTCACTGGTCAAAAAGCCAGCAAACGCCGCGTCACTGGTCCAAAAGCCAGCAAACGTTCTGCCACTGCTCCGAAAGCCAGCAAACGCCACGCCACTGATCCAAAAAAGATTCAGGGCAACTATGAGGTCGCGTACCAAACGCTCACGGGTGGGTTTGCCATCGCAAACAAGCTCGTAACCGTAAAGGCCGACGACTAGACCAAGGTCTACGGCTATGGCGATCCTGACTTCACCACCACGCCGGCATCCGAATTCGTGCCGACCCGTGACGTGAGTCAACAGTGGGTACAGAACGTGGGCAAGTACCCCATCACCTTCGACGACGTGGAAGGCGAGCACCTTCCCGACGGTACGGTTCGCGTAACAAAGGACGAGACCCTCTACACGCTCGTGACCGGTACGCTCACCATCACCCCTAGGGAGGTCGTCGTTGACGGCGGCATCGAGGCCAAGAGCAAGGTGTACGATGGCTGGTGTCCCAGGAGATGGAAATCCTGGATAAAACCAAGCTGATTAAGGCCCAGACCGAGACCAAGGCTGACATCTACCCGAGGTCCGTCGACGTTACGATTAAGGACGCCGAAAAGGTCTATGGCGATGAGGACCCCGATTTTGAGGTTGAGTACGAAGCACGGAATGGTGACAGGGGCCATATCTCCAATGACGAGATTAGGTTCAACCTCTCCCGCACGCCAGGCGAGGACGTTGGCACCTACACCATAAAGAACACAATGCAAGAAGTGCAGGGCAACTACAACGTCACCTTTATCAAAGACAAGCTCACCATCACCCAAAAAAGACGTGGGCGACTATGCCATCCACGCTGCGGGCAAGGAGTCTCAGGGTAACTATGCCGTCGCGTTTGGTACTGGCACCCTCACCATAAACCGCAAGAAGGTTACCGTTACCGCAAAGAACCGCTCCAAGACCTTCGGCAACAAGGACCCCCAGTTTACCGCCACGGTAAAGGGCACCCTCAACGGGGATACGGCCACCTACAAGCTTTCCCACCAAAAGGGCGAGGACGCAGGCGAGTATACCGTGCGTGCCTTGGGCAATACGACGCAGGGAAACTACGAGGTCGACTACAAGGAAGGTACCTTTACCATCAAGCGCCGAAAGGTTACCGTCACCCCCAACAACGCCTCCAAGTTCACAAGGGCGATGGGGAACCACGCAAAGGGGCATCCCCATCGCCCGCTGGGTACCACTCCCAAAGGGCGGGTTTTTTGGTACAATGTCGGTCCAAATCGTCGCGCATACGCACTAGACGAGGGAGGGACCAATGCTTTGCCCGGAGTCAACCATACGCTACCTTGCGGAAACAAGCTCTTATGGGGGCGGTAACGACGCGTCCTTTGCCGATGCCTCCACCTATTGGTCAATATCGTCCAAGGACGTCAGTCTGGGGCGCATCCCCGAGGGAATTACAAAGAGCGTCTTTAGTACCGCCCTGCGTAATTCTGCCGGTGCAGCAGACATACAGACCGTTTCGGTTGCAATCTCGTTGAGGACGCTAAGCGCACTCAGCGGTGGCCACTGCGCGCCTTTGCTCATGCTGGCCGGCCATCTGGACAAGAGGGGCAGGCTCCATGCAAACCCACAGGCAGGGTCTTGGATTCCCCTTTGCAGGGTGAGCAACGACGAGTACCACAACGAGGATGTTGTGGTGTGTGGCATCGACATATATCGCGCGCATCAGGTGGCGATGTCAACGCTGCCCGACGACGGGTCGTGGAGCGTTGCGGTGGATAGGGCCATCGACTTGTTCGACTCCGTAAACGAACTGCACGACGAGGAGCTTAAGGAGCAGGGGCTGCGCTTCGACACCAATAGGTGCCTTATGTGCCTGTGGCCCTACGCCGACGACGTTAGGGCCGCCTCAGGTGTCCTAGCGGCATGCCAAGGCAACCAGCCACAAGACGATTCGAGCAACGACAAAGACGAAGCTGTCCGCTTCTCCATGCCGGGTGCCCTCGCCAGGCTTATGGCATCCGACGCCACAGTCCAAGACGCCGCAGACGATGGCACGCGCGACCTCACAGAAGATGCCCTCATAACGCATAAGCTCGTGTGCGGAATCCCCGACCACATGCCGCCCCTTACGCAAGACGACCAAAGGGCAATTGCGACCGTCGCCATGCAAAAAGCTCCAGACGTAACCGTCCTGCGTACGCCAAAGGGGACCCATGCCCATCGCGTAAGCATCGCCACACTTGCCAATGCGGTTACCATGCATGCCCTCAGAGGCGACAACATGCCCGCCCTCGTGTGCGTCGCCCCCCAAGAGGACCTGGAGTCCATGGCAAGCATCATCTCTTCTAGGCCATCGGCTGGGCTTGTGGCGCTCACGTCCCGATGGCTTCCACGCATAGACGACATCCGGGGAAGGCATGTGGCCAAGACCCCAGAAGTGCGAAGGATACTTGGTCCTCTGGGTGCCTTGCTCATGTATCACGCGCAGGGGTCAAACATCGTCCGTGGAAACAACATGGCCGCTTGCCTTACCAAGTCCTCGGAGCGGATGGAGGAGGGCACTGCCACGAAATATGCCGACCCGTGGTACACGCCCAGGGCATCCACCTACTACCTTGACTGCGTATCGAGCTTTGTGGGAAACCGCATCCACACAATCGAGGGTGCGGCCGCAAGCCTATCGGAGCTGCTGCGTCATGTGGACCAAGACCGCTGCGAGCTCATCGACTCGTTTGCGGAGGTATGCAAGGCATGGGAGCTACACAAGCAGCGCGAAGGCGTAATCGACGGCATAAAGGAGCTGCGAAAAGAGCATGCGAGCTGCAAGGAGCGCCTGCACATATGGGAGGAGCTGCAAAGGAGCAATCCCACAAGGCGCAGGCTCTTTGGAAGGCCACAGAGGACGCAGGCCGCCCTTATTGCGGAGCATGCGATCGAGGGAGAAGAGCTTGCCCTGGGATGTGCGCTCTTTGAGGATGTGTGCGCGGCGTATCGCGCAAGGGTCGATCGCATAGAGGCCGATCTGGACAGGCTGCGCGGCGCATCTGCCAACCTTACCCGACGCATGCAGCCAGCAACGATCGCAAGCAGAAGGTGCTCCGAGCTCGTAGGCCGTCTTATACTGGACTGCGGTCTGGACCAAGAGCAAGGCGATGCCCTCATCAACCTACTTGAGGGCAAGGGAACCGACGTCACCCTGGAGGCGCTCGACACCCTTTTGGACCAAACCGTTCGTCCCGCGGAGTTCTGGCTGGCCATACACGTATATGAGGCGCGCTGGCTCGAGCTCTGCACACAGTCGGCAGACAAGGAGTCGCTGTCGTTCTGGGGCAATCTGTGCCCCATTGGGTTCGTACCCGCGGACACGTCGGTCGCCACGCTGCACGCATACCTTGGCGCAGACCTTGTCGTAGTCGTGTCTGCCGACAAGATCGAAGTGCCGCGGGGCATGGCCTTGGCAGCCATGACTAACCAATTGGTGCTCATGGGCTCGGTCTCGTCTTTGGGAACCTCTCCGTTGTGGGGAAAGGCTTCCGACGAGCTTCAAACCACAGAGGCGCATGGCTACGACATGTGGCATGAGCTGCAGAGGTCGAGGCTTGCCGTCTCGAGCGGCGTGAGCCTGTTTGATTATTCCCAAGACCTAATACGGCCAGCATGCCAGGGCCTCGCAGACGTGGACGGCGCAAACCAAGAGATCTTGGCCTTTAGAAACGACCTAATGCCGAGCGAGCGTGTACGATTGTCGCCAAGCGCAGAGGGGCACGAGGTCGCAGGAGGTATACTTCCGCCGCTCTCATACGTGCTCGTTCCCGATTCCTCTTGGGCGCAGGTGGGCCAAAACAGACACAACGTTGCCGAGGCGTCCGCCATCAAACGGTGGCTTGGCAACCACTTGGACGAGATTCGCGACGAGTATCCCCATATCACGCATCCCCTTGCCATCGTTGCCCCTTATGAGGCGCAGGCGCGCCTCATAAGGCAGACGCTCGCCGCAGGCTGGCAGCACTCAGACGTGATATGGGATGTGGTGGCGCTCAAGGACCTCAAGCAAGAGACGTGGCCCATCGTGGTGCTCAGTGCAACATGCGGGCCAACGGCCCTCAGAAACGAGGGCACCATAAGTGCCCGTACGGTACTGTGCGTTACCGCCTGCGCGGCAAGGGACTCCGTGGTGCTGTTCTGTGGCGGAGCTTGGCTTAGGAGCGCGGAGGAGGTGGCCATACGCACCATGCGACGGGCGTTGCGCGTGGGCAGGCTCTTCTCGTCGCCTCGCAAGCGCACAAAGAAGCCTATGGCTGAACCTGTGGGTGAGGTTAAGCCTGAACCTGACCTCAGGGCCCTGCCCGTGCCCCTGCCCACCTTTATAGCAACGCTCAGGGAGCGCGGCGACATAGGGCGCATGCCCCCCGCAAGTCTCGTTGTGCAGGCGTTGGTTAAGGTGGGGCTCCTCGAGAAGGTCGAGGGGCAGGACGGCGAAGAAGTCTTCCGGCCTACGGCAGCCGGCAGGGAGGTTGGCATCATAGCTATAACCGACAGGGCGGGCAATACGTCCTGTGCCTACAGCAACGAGTCCGCGCCTGTGCTTGCCAGCCTCATTGACGCTATGGATGACGAGTCCCAGGATTTCGAATAGTGCGCATTCTGGTGTATATCCCAAGCTTAATTGCCTATAATTGAGTTTTCAGCGTCTACGAAAGGGGTGGAAGAATTGAGCGAGCGAGTTGAGCGCGCAAAGTCAACCATAAAGGGTTTTGTTTCGCACGAGGCTTCCGAGCAGCAACAGAGTGGCGCTGTGACTGCGCCTCTGGGAACTCCCGAGAACCCCTCTAACGCTATCTTTACCGTCGCCAACATCATCACCTTTTGCAGGTTTATCCTAACCTTTGTGTTTCTCTTCGTGTTTGCGCAAAACGACCCCTCAAGCAGGGGGACCGCTCTTTGGTGCTATGCGATTGCCGCCATCACGGACTTTTTGGACGGACAGATCGCACGCAGAACCCAGACGGTGAGTTGGCTCGGCAAGGTAATGGATCCCATAATGGATCGCGTTCTGCTTGTTACGGGCGTCTTGGGACTGGTTGCCGTACGCGAGCTGCCCGTTTGGATCGCCGTCTTCGTCATCGTTCGCGACCTGTATCTCACCGGTGCGGCCATGCGTCTGAGGCGCTACACAAAGCGGCCGCTCGACATCATATACATTGGAAAGATAGCCACGGCGTTCTTGATGTTTGGCTTCTCGTTTATGCTGCTCGCAATTCCGGTGGTTCCGGGCTTGGGCATAACGGATGTAAGCTGGCTTCCCGGATTCAACCACGAGCCCGTGGCGGCAGGCATCTTCTTGGTCTATGCGGGCATAATCTGCTCCAGCATTGCCGTGGTAATATACCAGCGCCGTGGACTTGCAGAGAGGGACCGCATCTTGGCAGAGAAGGCGTCCTCCGAGGACTAGCGGGTGTAAGGGGAGCATCCTATGGCTGAGGACAACACCATCAAGCGGCTCGGTCCGCTCTATGCCGAGCACCTCTTGCTCGGCGCATCGTTTGAGGACGGTACGAGGGTCCTTCGCTACGAGTCCGAGTCCTTGGATGCGCCAAGCCTCATGAACGCGACGTATCTTTGTGACCTTACGTACGCTCGTCTGACGCTGTTGAGCGGGCAGGACTCACCTGCCCTGGCGCAAGCCGCGTTTGCGGGAAGGAAGCTCGAGGTGGGGGAGTGCAGGTATGAGCCTGCGCTCACTGGCGATGGCGGCATTGCCTCCATCCCACTGCTTGCGCGTACGGGCCAAAACGAATACGTCATGCTGGACACTTCCCCGCGCGCGGAGGTGCTGCACGCTTGGTTGGCGTTCTTATCGTCCATATCCCAAGACGGATACGAGCCTTACGCGCATGCGGACGTGCAGGACGTGAGTGCGTCGCACGTGCTTCTGCTGCTTGGCGGCAAGGACGCCACGGTCGTGCTATTAGACTACGTTGGCGATCAGCCGCTTCCTGGAAAGGGTTGCGTGGCCTCATGCAGGCTTGACCGCATTCCCGCAATCGTCCTGCGTCTTCCCACGGCATCGCAGCCGTGCTACCTCATCATGGCGCCTCCGCACACCGCCGTCGCGCTTTGGAGGAGCTTCCTCTCGTTTACCGAGGTCATTCCCGTGGGAAACGCTACCATCAACAAGCTGCTCGCCTCAGAGTTCCCATGGATGGATTACCTTACGTCAACAGACGCCGTCCGCCTAAGCTCTAAAGCACTTATGGGGCACGACCTGTTGCGCAAGGACCAGGACTACGTTGGCGCACGCGCGCTTTTTGGCTGACGACCACAAGGAGCAAACATGAAGTACGCCATAAACGGATTGGGTATTCCAGAGGCACACGGTCCCTACTCGCAGGGCACCACGGCGGGAAGGCTCGTGTTTGCCTCGGGACAAATTGCGTACGACCCAGACGATTCCACAAAGCTTCTCAAGGGCGATGCCGCGGCGCAGACCGAGAGGATCATCGACATAATAGAGCTCATCTTGGGCGAGGTCGACTGCACGCTCGCGGACGTGGCGCAAACCACCGTGTACCTGGCGAGCATAGACGACATGCCCAAGATGAACGAGGTCTATTCCAGACGCTTCACCACTCCGGCTCCCGCAAGGGCCGTCGTGGCGGTTTCTGCCCTTCCAATGGGCGCGCTCGTAGAAATGGACTGCGTTGCATGTCGATAACGGGCGATAAAGTATTATGATTAGATATGTGTTAAGAGGGGAGAGTACATGCAGCCTGCCAAATCATCCATGGATGCTACCGAGATTTTTCGCATGCCGTCATCCGACTCCACCATACCCGACCTCATGGGCGGGTCAGTCATAGCCAGGCCAACGGTAACCATCGTTAAGGGTCCCATGTCGGGAGAGACCTTCGAGCTGGAAGACTCCAGCATCACGCTTGGCAGAGATCCCAAGAACAGCGTGTTCCTCAACGACATGACCGTCTCTCGCCACCATGCCCGCATAGACCTCTCGGGCATAGCCACGGGTTATGCGGTGATAGAGGACTTGCGATCGCTCAACGGCACGTGGGTTGACGGAGCCATAGTGAACAAAGCCGTGCTAAAGGATGGCTCCACCATCCAAATTGGCACGTTCCGCATGGTATTCCATACCAACAGAAGATCAAAGCGCGTGGAAACGGGGTAGAGCAAATGCCCGATGCGGGATACCTTACCATAGGAAAGGTTGTAAAGAGGCTCCAGGGGCAGTATCCAGACCTGTCGGTATCCAAGGTCAGGTATCTGGAGGACGAGGGGCTCCTTACCCCCTCGCGCACACCTGGCGGATACAGGCTCTATTCGCAGCACGACGTGCGCCGTCTGGAGACCATCCTCTACCTGCAGAAGAACCGCTTCCTTCCGCTCCAGGTCATTAAGGACGAGCTGGCAAAGGGAGAGGCCATGCTGCTGCGCGAATCCTCGCAAGAGGGTCGCGCGCTCACGACGCCGCCGGATTCCTATGGCATGCCCGCAGTGCCGGACGACATGGAGCAGGACTCGGAGGAGGCTGACAAGTTCCACCCCATCAGCCATATGCCCGAGCTCTTGGGCGTCTCCGTAAGCTTTGTTCGCGAGCTCTCCGAGGCCGGCGTCATTCGCATGCGCACGTCCCCGCGCGGTCGCGACATGGTGGATGGTCATGACTTCCACATTATACGTACCTGTGAGGAGCTGCGCCGATTTGGCATTGGACCAAAGAACCTCAGGCAATATGTGCAGGCAGCGAATCGTGAGAGCGGCATGTTTGAGCAGGCTCTCACGGTGTTTGGCACCAACGCCTCTGGCAACGCCACCCAAACCGAGGAGCAGCGCGATCGCTACGAGCAGGCGCTCACGCACATGATCTTGCTAACCAACTCGTTGCGCGACAAGCTCATCAGACGCAGCCTCAAGGGCCATAACGCGTAATGCGCGTCTATATGCAACAAAGAGGAAGGGACTGACATGGCAATTAATTACGAGGACTACATCGTAGACATTCCAGACTATCCGGAGCCTGGGGTCATCTTTAAGGACATTACCCCTCTGCTTAATGATGAGCAGGGATTCACGTCGGTGATTGACGACATCGCAAACCACTTTATGAAGGAGCACATCACCAAGGTCGTTGGTGCCGAGGCTCGTGGGTTCCTCATTGGCGCGCCTGTGGCCTACAAGCTCGGCGCCGGCTTTGTTCCCGCCCGCAAGCCAGGCAAGCTTCCGCGCAGCGTGTACACCGAGTCCTACGCCTTGGAGTATGGTTCCGACGAGTTGCAGATCCACCGGGACGCCTTTACTCCCGACGACCGTGTGCTCATTGTGGATGACCTCGTTGCCACCGCAGGCACGGCCGTGGCACAGGCAAGGATCGTCGAGCGCGCCGGTGCCACGCTGGTTGGCTTTGGGTTCCTGCTTGAGCTTGGCTTCCTCAATCCCCGCGAAACCATTGGCAAGGAGTTCGACCAAGAGGTCTACACGCTCATTCAGATTAACTAGGGGCGGCGAGAAAGACGTCAACAGCACGTGATGCCAAGAGCCTGCGCGATGAGATGCCCATGGAGTTGCATCTCTCGCGCAGGCATAGGTTTTTGTTGGTGTTAGAGGGTGCCTTGGTGGGCATTGCCACCGGGGTGGTCATATCGTTGTATAGGCTCTGCCTCTCCCATGCCGAGGACGCGATGAGGTTCGTCGTGGACTCTCTTGCCGACAGGGGAGTGGTTGCCTTGCTGTGGTTCTTCGTGCTCGCGATCATTCTTGTGGTCGTGGGAAAGCTCATGCTCTTTGAGCCATACACGCAGGCATCCGGCATTCCCCAGGTGGATGCCGAGGTGGCGGGAAGAGTGGACATGCCCTGGCAGCGCGTACTACCCGTCAAGTTTGTGGAGGGCGTGGCGTGTGCCTTTGCGGGGCTCTCCTTGGGCCGCGAGGGTCCCTCGGTGTTGCTTGGTGCCATGACGGCAAAGGGCGTCTCGCGCGTTGGTGGAAACGAACGTTCTCGCGAGAGGCTCCTGGTAACCTGCGGCGCAGCTGCAGGCATGTCCGCCGCTTTTCACGCACCGCTTACGGGCGTGTTGTTTGCCATAGAGGAGATTCACCGCGAGTTCTCCGCACCACTCGTAATCTCGGTTATGACGTCATCCATCTTTGCGGACTTCGTATCCTCGCAGATTCTTGGAGTGGCACCGCTCATTCACTTTGTGGAGTTCCAGACGCTGCCACATAGGCTGTATCTTGCGGTCGTTACGATTGGCGTCATCTGTGGCGTGCTGGGCTATCTTCACAACAAGGGAATGTTTTGCGTTCAGGAGCTCCTGTTTGACCCTCTGAGCGACTTTGCGCCGTATGTGAGGCTTTCCATACCGTTTGCGGTGGCAGGCGTCGTTGCCTTTGCGTGGCCCGAGATTCTGTGCGGTGGGGATGCCATAGTAGAGCGCATCCTCCATGTGCAACAGACGACGTTTCTGGGTCTGGTAGTCCTACTGTTGGGCAAGTACGTGTTCACCGCCATCTGCTTTGGTTCTGGCGCTCCGGGAGGAACGCTCTTTCCCTTGGTGGTAATGGGGTCTGTGGCCGGAGCCGCCTTTGGCATGGGGCTTGCGACGTTTGCGGGCGTTCCAGACGCCTATGTCAACAGCTTTATAGTGCTTGGCATGGCGGGGCTGTTCTCGGCGGTGATACAGGCGCCTGTCACCGCCGTAGTGCTGGTCTTTGAGCTAACGGGGAGCTTGGAAGCACTGCTGGCCACCTCTGTGGTGTCCATCGTGGCCTACGTGGTAGCAACGGTTCTAGGAACGGAGCCATACTACGAGCACCTGTACGAACGCATGATTGGCGCAGGTCATACCCGCGAGCCGCATGCGGGAACAAGGTCGCACAAGGTGATACGCAACTACGTCATAGGCACCGGTTCGGTTGCGGAGGGACAAGCCATATCGCAGCTTGACTGGCCGCCGGACACGCTTGTGGTAACGGTTAGGAAGGCCGGACAAAACGTGGTGGCAAACGGCTCCACGGTGCTCGAGGCGCTTGATGTCATAAGCGTGGTCATGGACGAGGTAGCGGAGCCTCGCTACGATAAGAGAATCCGGCTTCTGTGCGTCACGCGCGACTAAGATGCGATTATGTGGTCATGGGGGACAGGATGCCTTTGGCTTCTATCTCTCTACTTTACATAATGGTGTTTATCATACAATAAGGGGGAGAGAGAAAGGCGGTCGACAAGACCGCCTTTTGTCCTATCCCTCGACGGGGTGGCCAAGATACGCAGACGCGCACGTTGCCGCTATGGCGCCATCGCTTGCCGCCGTGACTATCTGACGCAGTGGCTTGTCACGTACGTCGCCCGCCACGAACAGGCCAGGCGTGCGCGTTTCCATGCGCTCGTTTGCAACCACGTAACCCACCGGCGTAAAGTCTGCCAGACCCTCGAGCAGCTTGGAAGCGGGCACGCGTCCCACGAACACGAACACGCCCACACCAGACTCAAACTCCTCGGTGTACTCGGAGCCGTCCGCGTTGTTCCTAAACGTTATGCTAGTTATGGCGTCGTTGCCACCAACGCGCACGATGGACGTGAGGAATCGAATCGAGGCCTTGGGATTCTGCTCCACCTCTTGCGCCACGACCGCCTGGGCACGCAGGTGGTCCTTGCGCACGACCATGGTAACGTGCGAGGCAAATCTGGTGAGGAACAGCGCCTCCTCGGCGGCCGAGTTGCCTCCGCCCACCACAAACACCTCGCGGCCCCTAAAGAACATGCCGTCGCACGTGGCGCAATACGAGACGCCCCTGCCGGCATACTCTTCCTCGCCCTCGAACCCTGCGTGACGAGGGGTCGCCCCACCGGCAAGGATCACCGTCTTTGTGAGGTAGGTGGCCTCGCTCGTGCGAACACAGAACTCACCGATCTCATTGTCCCTCGTGATGGAGGAAACCTCGCTCATCACTATTTGGGCACCTAGGTCCTCGGCCTGCGACCTCATTGCATCCACCAGCGTAAAGCCATCCGTATGCGGAACGCCGGGATAGTTGTCCACCTCGCTCGTGAGCAACACCTGGCCGCCAACGGCCTCCTGCTCTATGGTGACGCTGTCGAGCATGGCACGCTGCGCATATATGGCTGCCGACAGGCCCGCAGGTCCTCCTCCCACAATAACAAGATCCTTCTTGCAAGTCCCTGCCACGTCGCTCATGACGACCTCCTTATTGCGTACCGCTCGAACCAAACCCGCCTTCGCCCCTGTCGGTTGACCCCAGCTCGCTAACCTCCACGAGACTCACACTCGCAACACTCTGTATGACGAGCTGGGCTATGCGATCGCCCTTGCGTATATCAACCGGCGTGTTGGGGTCAAGGTTTATGAGGATGACCTTAAGCTCGCCCCTATAATGCGAGTCTATGAGTCCCGGTGTGTTGAGCACGGTGAGCCCCTGCTTTATGGCAAGGCCGCTTCGCGGCTGCACAAAGCCCGCGTAGCCCTCCGGAATGGCCACAGAAAGCCCCGTAGACACCAGCGCGCGCTCAAAGGGCCCAAGCGTGCATGACTCCGCAGCGTGCAAATCCAGCCCCGCATCTCCCTCGAACGCATACGAGGGAAGCTCTATGGAAGGGTCAAGCCGCCTGATGGGTAACACGATGCTCGTTGGACTCATTGTGCGAGGCTCCTCAATTCCTCCGAGAACTCATCTACGTCCTTGAACGCCCTATAGACAGACGCAAACCGTACGTATGCGACCTTGTCCAAGACCAAGAGACGCTTGAGGACCATGTTGCCGATCTCTTGTGAGGAGACCTCGCCAATACCGTTGTCACGAAGCTCCGACTCAATGCTGTCAATCAGACCTTCGAGCGTCCGTATGTCGATGTTCCTCTTTACCGTGGCCCGCACAAGCCCGTTCATGATCTTTTGGCGGTCAAACGTCTCCTTTGTTCCGTCCTTCTTTACGACGAGCAGAGGGGTCTCCTCTCGTCGCTCGTACGTGGTAAAGCGTGTGCCGCACTTGGTGCATTCGCGGCGTCTTCTAATGGCCTCGTGATTCTCTGACGGACGGGAGTCGACGACCTTTGACTCCTCATACCCACAATTTGGACAGCGCATGATCCTCCCTACCTAGCTATATAGGACATTATCACACGCCACCTCCAATTGTGGTAAAAACATGTGATTGGTTTACAAAACTTCTTGCAAGTCGTATTCCGCACATGGCACCACAAGGCATTGCCCTGGCCTGAGACGAGCCGACGAGAGGTCGTTGTGCTGCATCACCCACGAGAGCACGTCCTTTGTGCTGCACCCGGGTATGGCGTGCCGCTGGGCTATGTTCCAAAGCGTGTCTCCATAAATAACGTGCACGACCTCGGTTCTTGCTTGCGAGAGGGCCAGGGTGGCGTTGTGGCGCGCCATGTCACCAAGGATGAACGACATGAGCCCAATGGCGACGATGATGCCGCAAACCCCCACAAAAAACGAGTGGTCGTTGCGCCTGCACGGCTCTTGCCTCTTGCGCTGTGCCCGCCGCGTTCCATCTACCACGCGCAGATGCCGCTCGCTTTTGGTTGCGAGGGCGGACGTGCCGTTTACCAAAGCTATGTTCCTCATTGTTGCCACCTCTTCTGGCCATGGACCCTTTGTGACGGTTATACTGTAAGCTCGAGACAAGAATTAAATTCTCGTACACTTGTATGCGAACATCTGTTACAATTATCTACGTACAGAAGTTCCCGTCAAGTGTTACACGTACATTTGTTTCTAATTTCTCTATGGTTGGGAGGCAGCCATGACACGTGGGAAGATAAGCAAGCGCCAGCAGAGCATCTACGACTTCATCTGCTCCTACACAAGGGACCATGGGTATCCCCCGTCGGTTCGCGAGATAGGCACGGCCGTGGGCTTGGCATCCCCCTCAACGGTCCATATGCACCTCAAGTCCTTGGAGGACAAGGGATACATTCATCGCGACTCCAAGAAGCCGCGCACCATTGAGGTCGTTGAGGACACCACCTCCACCGAAAAGGGCACTCCGCTCGCGCGCGTTAGGCAAAACCTCGACACCAACACCATCTCGCTTCCGCTCGTGGGACGCGTTGCGGCCGGCGTGCCTGTTCTGGCCGAGCAGAACATAGAGGAGAACCTCACGCTGCCCACCAGCATCGTGGGGGACGCAAGTTCGTTTATCCTTCGCGTCCATGGCAACTCCATGATCAACGTGGGCATCTACGACGGTGACTACATCGTGGTAAAGGAGCAGCACGATGCCCATGACGGCGAGATAATCGTTGCGCTCATAGACGACTCCGCAACGGTGAAGACGTTCTATCGCGAGGAGGGCCACGTGCGCCTTCAGCCCGAGAACGACCTCATGGAGCCCATCTATGTGAAGAACCCCACCATCCTTGGTCGTGTCTCGGCGCTCATCCGTTCGTTCTAGGCGAATACATGTCCTTGCGCATACAGGCATTTGACATCGCACGTGGCTTTGCCATTATCTCCATGGTGTGCTTCCACTACTGCTACGACCTTGTCTATTTGTCTGGAGTCGACCTGCCATGGTTCAGGCCGCCGTTGCAGGATGTCTGGCGTGCCAGCATATCGTGGGTCTTCCTTTTGATTGCTGGCTGCATGTGCTCGTTTTCCAGCAATAACCTCAAGCGTGCGCTGCGCTATGGCACGCTCGCACTTGCCATATATGTGGTCACGACGATTGCGTCCGTGGACGCACCCATAAGCTTTGGCATAATCTATTGCATGGCTGCCTCAACGTTTGTGGAATGGCTGCTGGAACGACTTGGCCATAAGCCTTGGGGGCTTGTGGCCGCCCTGGTCCTCTTCTTGCTGTTTGTGACCTGTCTTCATGTTCCAAACGGCTACGTGGGTTGGGGTTCTGCAAGGCTCTGTCTGCCCAGCGAGATCTATTCTACGCAATGGCTCTCGTGGCTCGGACTTCCAGGACCGGGCTTTGTGTCGGGAGACTATTATCCCTTGGTGCCCTTTGTGCTTCTGTTCTTGAGTGGGAGCGCCTTGGGTTGGTGGTTTGCTGAGCGCGGGTATCCCACATGGTTTGCCTCGCTTGAGTTCGGGCCGCTTGAGGCCGTGGGGAGGCATCCCCTGCTTATATACGTGCTGCACCAACCACTGCTCCTGCTTATATGCAGGGTAAGCTCGTAGCGCGCTATTCTTTGACCTTATACGGCTCGAGCGTGGCAGCCATGTGCTCGTTTGCCTTTACCGTGGCCAAAAGGCCGTCCTGCGAGTATTGCTCGCGCAGCACTTGGCACCTCTCGTGGATCATGCGTACCAAGATGCCCTTTTGGTACGGGACGCATACGGTAAGCGTCACCTCGTTTGCAGAAGCCTCCGTCGCTATGCGATACATAAGCCCCCTGAGGCCCTTCTTTTGTAGGGCAGAGATGCACTCGGCGCCCTTTTGCTCAACCTTGAGCTGCATGAGCTCGTCGTTGCTCAACAGATCGCACTTGTTGTAGACCACCACCGACGGAATCTGCGCCGCACCGATGTCTCTTAGGACCTCCCGCACTGTCTGTATCTCCATGGAGGCGTTCTTGTCGCTGGCATCCACCACCAGCAATATGAGGTTGGCGGCCATTACCTCCGCAAGGGTTGACTTAAACGACTCCACAAGCATGGTGGGCAGCTTTTGGATGAATCCAACCGTGTCGGTGAGGGTGATCCTTCTCCCCTCTTCCAAGTCCAGCGTGCGCGTGGTGGGATCCAGGGTCGCAAAGAGCTCGTCCCTAACGTAGGCAGACGAGCCCGTGAGGGCGTTGAGCAAGGTGGACTTCCCAGCATTGGTGTACCCCACCAACGCAACGCGATAGACGCCGGAGTCCCAGCGCGCCTTGCTTTGCACCTTGCGGCGCTTCTCCAATTGCGTGAGTTCGCTCTTGAGCGTGGAGATGCGATTTCTTACCAATCGCCTGTCGACCTCAAGCTGGCTCTCTCCCTGACCAAACCTGCTGCCAATGCCGCCACGGGTCTGCTCGCGCACCAGATGGCTCCACATGCCTCGCAGCCTTGGAAGGAGGTATTGGTTTTGTGCAAGCTGTACCTGAAGCCTTCCCTCGTGCGTGGTCGCATGACGCCCAAAGATGTCCAGAATAAGTGCGGTGCGGTCTATTACCTTTGTGTCCTCCCCCATTATCCTCTCGAGGTTGGCTTGCTGGGAGGGAGACAGCTCGTCGTCAAATATGACCACGTCCACGTCGAGCGCCTGTGCCTGCTCGGCGATGCCCTTGGCCTTGCCCGAACCAATAAACGTCTTTGGTATGGGCTTGTCCAGACGTTGCACCTCCTGTGCCACCACCTCGGCACCGTCTGTTTGGGCAAGCCTGCCAAGCTCCGCCAGGGATTCCTCTATGGGCCAATCCAAGCCGGGTCTGTCCACCCCGACTAAGAGCGCCCGTTCCTTCTGTATGGCGGTAGATTGAGTTCGAGCCATGTGCTAAGCGGTCCTCCAATCCTCACAGATCATACGTGTGGCCTCATCCGAGCTAACGGTACTCAGGTCAATGACACGGGCCCTTCCATCCCTGCGAATCCACGAGAGCTGTCGCTTTGCATATCTTCGCGTGTTCTTCTTTATGGCCTCTTGAGCCTGCTCGAGCGTCATGTGGCCTTGTAGGTACAGCAGCACCTCTTTGTATCCAATGGCCTTTTGCGCGGTTATGGACGACTCCAGGCCCCGTTGCCTGAGGTCTTGCACCTCTTTTACCAGCCCCTGCTCAAACATTTGGTCCACGCGACGGTTTATGCGCTCGTAGAGCTCCTCACGAGGAAGCACAAGGGCCCAGATGGTGGCGTCGTAGTGCATGGGCCTGGCCAGGAGTCCCTCGTGTTGCTTTGCATACGACACGCCTTCGTCAAGCATCTCGAGGGCGCGTACAACGCGCCTTACGTTGTTGGGATGTATTATGCTCGCGCTTCGCGCATCGCGGCTCGCAAGCAGCTGATGAAGCGCCTCGGCGCCTTCTTCCTTGGCAATGCGCTCGTAGGGCTCGCGCCCCTTGCCGTTGGTCTCCCCATGAGGAAACTCCATCTTGTCTATTACGGCATCCAGGTACAGACCCGTTCCGCCACATAGAACGGGTACCACGTCGGCAGCCAGCAAGTCGTCCACGCATCTGCGTGCGTCAGCTTGGAATTGCGACACAGAGTACGGACGATTGACCTCAACCACATCGACCATGTGGAGAGGACACCTTCTGCTATCCTCTGCCACCTTGGCGGTACCGATGTCCATGCCAACATACACCTGCATGGAATCCACCGATACGATTTGACCATGCAGGCACAAGGCAACGCCCTCTGCTATGCCGCTCTTGCCAACAGCCGTAGGGCCCACAACGCAAAGAACCCGCTGCGCGCTCATCGAGGATCGCCCAATACCTCGCCAGACAAGTACCAGGTTCGCGCCTCGGTAACACTCACGTCCACGATCTTGCCCACAAGCTCGGACGCCTCGTGTCCCTGTGGCACCTCAAAGTGCACGGTTTGGTTCTTCTTGCTATGTCCCACCATTACCGTGCCCGAGCGCTTTGAGGTGCCCTCAACCAGCACCTCGGACACAGAGCCCACGTCCTTTTGATTCGCGTTGTGCGCAAGCTCCGCAACCAAATCCGCCAAACGGTCAAACCGTTGCTGTATTACCTCGTGTGGGGTGTTGTCCACGATCTTTGCGGCGGGCGTCCCCGGGCGCTTGGAATAGATAAACGTATATGCCGCCGAGAATCCCACCTTTCGTACGAGCGAGAGGGTGTCCTCAAAGTCCTCCTCTTGCTCGCCCGGAAATCCCACGATTATGTCGGTGGTAAGGGCAAGCCCTGGCATGGCGCTCTTAAGGTCATGCGCAAGCTGGAGGTATTGGTCGCGCGTATAGCTGCGGTTCATTGCCTTGAGGATGCGCGTGGAGCCGCTCTGAACGGCAAGGTGCAGATGGGGCATAACGCAGGGAGTCTGCGCCATGGCATCGATTACGTCTTGGGTGAGGTCCTTTGGATTGGACGACGTAAACCGCAGGCGCTCGATTCCTGTTTGCCCCACGGCACGCAAAAGATCGGCAAAGCGCGGCTCGCCATAGAGGTCGCGACCGTACGAGTTAACGTTTTGCCCCAAAAGGGTAATCTCCCTCGTCCCGTCCCCAACGAGCGACTTGCATTCCGCAACGATGCTTTCAAATGTCCTGCTCTTCTCGCGACCGCGCACATGGGGGACAATGCAATACGTGCAAAAGTTGTTGCAGCCCGTCATGATGGGCACCCAGGCGTGGAAGGCCTGTTCGCGGTGCGTGGGGAGCTCGGTGGAGAAGCCTCGCCCTTGTTCTTGGGTGTCGACGAGGATTTGCTTATCGTCTGCAGCAAACGCCTGTCTAAGAAGGTCTGGCACCGAAGAAAGCGCACTCGTGCCAAACACCACGTTGGCATTGGGTATGTGCGTGCGAATGCGCTCTCCGTCGCGCTGTGCTATGCAGCCCCCAATGGCGATGACGCGTTTTCCGCTTGGTGGCGGTGGCGCGCTTACCATGGCAGATACCTGTCCATAAAGACGCGTATCGGCGTTTTCCCTAACGCAGCAGGTCATGTAGACCACGATGTCCGCCTCTTGGGGCGTTGCGACCTCAATGCAGCCTTGTGACTCCAGCAGACCCGAAACACGCTCGGAGTCGTGCAGGTTCATCTGACATCCGAATGTCTTAACAAAATAGGTCTTGCCGACCAGATTGTCTTGCATGCCCATGTATCCGCTACGCCTGTTCGATGCTAACCATAGAGGATGGTGTTTGTGACCCCAAGGCATGCACGTAAATGGCTATGCGAATCGCCGTGCGGGATGCACCGCCAATCGTGATGTCGGAAAACGTGGGGGCACACGAAATGTCGATGCCCGTGGGAATGAGGAAGCCACGAGCAATGGCGATCGCCTTTATTGCTTGGTTTACGGCACCAGCGCCAACACACTGTATGTTTACGTCAACGCCATCTTTTACCATACCAGCAATGGCACCGGCCACGGAGGCCGGAGATGACTTGCTGGATACTTTTAGAAAATCCATGTTTCTACTCCTAGACGTCAAGACGTCCATGCATCGTTGGTGCTACTTAAAAGCTGCTTAAAGATTCTACCTATTCCTTGAGCAAATGAGAAGCATCATACGGAAATATTGCGTCATATTGCTCTAAATAATACCGTATGTTGTGTATTTGGGCGTCAGCGGATCCCTAATCGTCGTCGAGGTACTCAAAGGTCACCGTTATGCGGCCCTTGCCAGCGGTTATGCGTGGTCTTCCCGTTGGTATTACATAATACTTTTTTGCAATTGCTGCAAAGTCTTGTTCCATGAGGTGCGCGAACAGCTCCTTGTCCTCCTGCGATAGCGAAAGCGTCCTTTCCATGACTGTGGAAGAATCAATCGCCTTTGCCCTTCTGGTGCCTATGAGCTTTGACCTCACGTTTACGAGTGGTGCGATTTGGTTCTTCATGATCCTATGCGCGGTTCTCTGGGACATCTCTATGCCGAGCGCCTCCGAGACGTGCCGCAGCTCCCTTGCGTCCTTTGCCATGGAGGGTCCATCCACAATGCGAGCCGCATCCATGCCGCAATTGCCATGGGTGCGCAAGGTCGCTATTATCTCGGAAGGCGAGCCAACATAGACGTTGCATACGTCCTTGGCCTCCAAGGCAAACTCCACGGACGCACGCAAGATGTTGCGTGGCCCACGAACAGCAAAGTCGCCGTTTGCGTTCGTGACGGTTGGCCATGTGGACTGGTCCGCACGCTCTTGAATCGTGGACACGTCAAAGGTACAACGCAACGAGGTACCCATCCCCACGCCTGAGGACATCACCCGGGCTTCCAAGGCATTCTGGGCTATGGAATAAAGGGCCATGCCACGTCCGTGCACTCCCCAACGGTCCATGAGCATGCTGTCAAGCTTGGACGTAACGCGCGCGTCAAAGACCCTCTGATGCATGCTTTGCGGTATGCCTGAGCCATCGTCTATTACGCAGATCGTCCTCACGTCACCTTCGCGGCTGGTGGCGACGAATATGTGGTGCGCACCAGCGTCACGCGCGTTTCGCAACAGCTCAATCACCGCGTCCTCTACGCAGCGTATGTCATGCTTCGCCTGACGACGCTCGGCCTCGGATACGCGCAGGCGCACGTAGCCTCCACCAAGCGTCTCCTCAACACGAAGTCCGTCTCCCCCTTCGAAGGAGGAGACGAACTGCAACAAATCATCACCCAAGGGTAACCTCAAACACTACTTTGCGATGTCTACCGCGCGCGACTCGCGTATGACCACCACGCGCACCTGACCGGGGTATTCCATCTCGTCCTCGATCTGCTTTGCGATGTCGTGCGCGAGCACCGTTGCCTGCGCATCGGAAATCTTGCTGGGCTCCACCATAACATGCAGCTCGCGTCCAGCCTGCATGGCATACGTGCGCTCCACTCCATCGTGTGCATTCGAGATCTCCTCGAGCTTCTCGAGCCTCTTTATGTATGCCTCTGCAGACTCGCGCCTTGCGCCAGGGCGTGCAGCGGAGATGGCGTCTGCCGCCTGCACCAACACGTCCAGCACGGTGTATGGCTCCACGTCGGCATGGTGGGCTTCGATGGCATGCACTATGAGGGGACGTTCGCCATAGCGCCTGGCCAAATCGGCTCCGAGCACGGCATGCGGACCCTCAACCTCGTGATCGATGGCCTTGCCAAGGTCGTGGAGCAATCCCGCGCGCTTGGCGGGGCCCGCATCCATTCCCAGCTCGGATGCCATGATTCCGCAGAGCATCGATACCTGTGCGGAGTGCTGCAGCACGTTTTGGCCAAACGATGTCCTATAGCGAAGCGCACCAAGGGTCTTTATGAGCTCTGGGTGCAGGTCGTGAATGCCCGCGTCAAACGCAGCCTGCTCGCCCGCCTCCTGGATCCTCTCGTTAACCAGGCGCTCGGCCTTACGATACATCTCCTCTATGCGTGCGGGATGTATGCGGCCATCCGCGATGAGGTTCTCGAGGGCAACGCGTGCCGTCTCCCTCCTCACGGGATTGAAGCTGGACAGAATCACCGTCTCGGGCGTGTCGTCTATTACCAGCGTTACGCCGGTCACCTGCTCAAAGGTACGAATGTTTCGGCCCTCGCGGCCAATGATCCTACCCTTGAGGTCATCAGAGGGAATGTGCACCGAGGTGACGGTAATCTCGCCCGCCTGATCGGCGGCACAGCGCTGGATTGCCGTTGACACGATTTCGCGAGCGGTCTTGTCGGCTTGCGCGCGAATGCGCTGCTCGGACTCACGCAGGATCTGGGCCTCATCGCGTATGGTCTCTGCCCTCACCTTTTCTATGATCTCTTTGTGGGCGTCCTCACGGGTAAGTGTAGATATGCGCTCTAGCTCGGCTTCCTGTGCCGCATACAGGCTCTCCACCTCGTTGCGGCGACGATCTACCGAGCTCTGCATGCTGGAAATCTGGCTCTCGCGCTTGTCGAGCGCTTCGTTTCGCTTGTCGAGCGATTCCTCGCGCTGCAAGATGCGATTCTCCATGCGCTGCAGCTCGCTCTTGCGACGCTTCTCGTCCGCCTCGGACTCCTGCTTGAGCTGCAGGATCTCTTCCTTGGCTTCCAGTATCGCCGACTTGCGTGCCGTCTCGGCAACCGACTGGGCCTCCTTGGCTATGCGGTCTGCCTCCATGCGAGCGGCGTCAACCTTTTGGCTTGCCTCAAGTACCGATGCATTGTTCTTGTTCGTTGCATACATGTACGCAACGATTCCTCCTACCACTAATCCTACCAACACTCCAACAATGATCTGTACCATGGCGGCTCCTTTATGATTTTTTGTGTATAAGTTCTGGAGACTGCATGCATCGCATGCAGAACCCGCCATCCGAGGCCTTTCACGGCCATTATGCAGAGCGAATCTGTCTGTTATGGATAAAACAAAAACGTTGCTGCCGTTTGCGGCAGTGGAATGCTCAAATGACAGGATTTATCCTAGGTTTGATTTTTGAGACTGTCAAACGGTTGGGAACAGACGTGCCAAGATTACAGAAAAAACGCAATTAAGAGGTGGCGTCCTCACTATCCGCATATACGGACGCCACCTTAGATATCTTGCCTAGTGTCGCGAGACGACATCGTCGGCAACCGAGGTTGCGATGCCATACGAGAATCCCCGACCCAAGAGAAACCGCACCATCTTTGCATACCGGTTGGGCTCCTTTACGACCTTTTTTGAGGCGATTCGTGTCGCACGCGCACGCTCGTCATCTGGGTCAAGGTATTCGTATGGCCACCCCTCGAGCGAGGATACGTCCACCCCTCGCCTTTTGAGCTCTTGCTCAATTCGTTGAATGCCCCATCCCGCAGAGATCTTGCTGCGAACAAAGGCACTCGCAAACCTCTTGTTGGATATAAGCCCAGAGTCCTCGGCCCTTTGTACGACCTCATGTGCCACATGCGCACCAAAGCCCTGTTGCTTGAGCTTCTCTGCAACATCGTTGGCGGTGCGATCGCGCGATTCGATCATTCTAACAAGCTGCTGCCATGCCACCTTTGCCTCAACCGAATCTATGAGAGCTAAGACCTCTTGCCTTGTGCGTGGATTGGCCTCGTTCTGCTTCTTCAGACGAGCGAGCTCACGGCCCAATGCCATTGGCACCTCCACGAACTCGGGTTGGTCCCCCTCCTTGGATATGAGGACAGATGCCTTTGGATTTGTGACACCGTATGCTTTCGTTCGCCTCCTGTCAGGCTGGCATATCTCCCAAGCAAACGAGTCTGCCATTACGCCTCGTCGCCCGCAAGCTCAGTGAACTCAGGTTCGCCCACGCGCTCGTCGCCAAGCTCGAGCCCGCATGCCACACGCACCTTGTGGTCCAGCTCCTCCATGAGGTCCGGATTTTGGGTGAGGAACTCCTTGGCAGCCTCACGCCCTTGCCCCAGGCGTTCGTCACCGTAGGTAAACCACGAGCCCGCCTTGTTTACGATTTCGTACTCCACCGCCATGTCGAGCAGCGAGCCTTCCTTGGAGATGCCCGTGCCATACATGATGTCAAACTCGGCCTGCTTGAAGGGCGGAGCCACCTTGTTCTTTACCACCTTTACGCGCACGCGGGAACCAAGGATCTCGCCGTCGCGCTTGATGCTGTCTATGCGCCTAATGTCCATGCGGACCGACGCAAAGAACTTCAGGGCGCGTCCGCCCGGCGTGGTCTCGGGGTTGCCAAACATCACACCGATCTTCTCGCGCAACTGGTTGATAAAGATGCAGGTGGTACGCGACTTGGACAGAGAGCCGGCAAGCTTGCGCAGCGCCTGGCTCATAAGGCGTGCCTGCAGACCCACAGTAGTGTCGCCAATCTCTCCCTCTATCTCGGCTCGCGGAACGAGCGCCGGTACCGAGTCTATTACCACCACGTCTATGGCACCCGATCGCACCAGCATGTCACAGATCTCCAACGCCTGCTCGCCGGTGTCGGGCTGCGATATAAGTACCTCGTCGATATCCACGCCAATGCGTGCGGCATAGCCGGGATCGAGCGCATGCTCGGCATCGATGAATGCCACCACGCCACCGAGTGCCTGAGCCTCGGCAAGTATCTCCAGAGAAAGCGTGGTCTTGCCAGAGGACTCGGGACCATATATCTCTATGATTCGTCCGCGTGGCACGCCTCCTATGCCCAAGGCGGCATCGAGCGCCAAGGACCCCGTGGGTATTCCCTCCACCTCAAGCTCGGGGCCACCATCGCCAAACTTCATGATGGCGCCCTTGCCAAACCGCTTCTCGATGTCCTTGGTTGTTGATTCAATAACCTGGGTCCGCTCCTCGCCATAGGTGCGTGGACGTATCTCCCTGCTTACGTTTTTGCTTCGAGCCATGGTTTCCTCCCTGATCGTCGTGTTGCATCATACAACGAACAACCGTTCGTTGCAAGTGGACGTTTTGTAATTCTATCAAGTTGGAATTTCGCACTTTTGCAGCCAGCTTGCACAAATCTTGCACGCATAGAGCAAAACGCGCACGTCACACATATGCTGACCTGCGCGTTTACACATAGTATTGAAACCATTCCAAAATGCTGGGACCGATTTGGGAATTTTGGCTTAAGGCTATTTCTTCTCGGCGACGTAGGGCCAGCACTGAATGAAGTAGTCTATGCCAGACCAAGCGGTAAGGATTACCGAGATGACCACAAGGATGTTGGACAGCAGCAAAAGGGCGTCGACAAACGGGGATGGCACAAAGATGCGTACGAAGAGCAGTCCGCATATGGCGATCATGGTGATGGCCGTTTTCCATTTTCCCAAGTTGGACGCGGCAACAACTACCCCTTCGTTTGCCACCACCATGCGCAGCCCGCTTACCAGGAACTCCCTTGCAACGACTATGAGGAGCACCCAAGAGCTCGACATGCCAATCTCCAGCAAATAGCAGAAGGCGACCACTACCGCCAGCTTGTCTGCAATGGGATCGAGAAACTTGCCAAAGGTGGTAACCTCTCCCCTGCTGCGTGCCAGATACCCATCAAGCTTGTCGGTGAGCGATATGAACATGAACCCAAGAAACACCACGAGTGCGCTTACCGATATGCTCGTCTGCGCCGGTACCGAGAACTCGGCCACAAGCAGCCATAACGGCATAAGACAGATGCGCAGCACCGTAACGATGTTTGCCGGCGTCCATACGCCGCCGCCGACCTTGCTCTTTACCATGTGACCTATCCCCTTTGCTCATCTTTCAACATGATTCCAACAAGCTCATAACAGAAAGAGTCTACAAGACGACAGCGCACTTTGTCACCCACGGCTGCCTCACCAGACTCTATATGCACCGCACCATCACAGTCTGGAGCCTGGAACCATGCGTGCCCAACGAGTTCTGCGCCTTGGTCGGTCTCTTCCACCCCATCGATTATGACATCCACCACTTCGCCAACATGGCTCGCCGTAGCCGCGAACCCCAGTTGCTCTGCGACGTCAAGCAGACGCTGGGTTCGATATACCTTCTCGTCCTCCTCGATTTGTTGGGGAAGCCTTGCGGCAACGGTCCCCTCCTCCTGCGAGTACGCAAAAACCGAGGTGTAGTCAAACCCCACCTGGTCCACAAAGTCCACCAGTTCCTCAAACTCCGTCTCGGTCTCGCCCGGGTACCCAACGAGGCCAGTGGAGCGCAGAACCATGCCGGGTATCTGGTCCCTGAGCCGCTGGAAGAGCTCCTTGAACTCTTGTGCTGAGCCGGTCCTACGCATGCTCCTTAGCACCCGCTCGTTGCAGTGCTGAATGGGTATGTCAACATACGGCAAGACCTCGTCTACGTCGCGCAGCACCTCGACGAGGGAGTCCGTCATGCCCTCCGGCTGGAGGTAGAGAACGCGAATCCAGCCGCCATAGGGCCTCACCTCACGCGCGAGGCGTCGCAAGAGCCATGCCAGGTCCAGATTGTCCCCAAGATCACAACCCCACACGCCAGTGTCCTGCCCAATGAGAACGATCTCGCGCACGCCGCCCTCCATGAGGGCATGCACCTCACGTGCTATCTCCTCCGGCTCCCTTGACCAGTAGCGGCCACGAATGTATGGGATGGCGCAGAAAGCGCAGAAGCGGTCGCAACCGTCGGAGATCTTTACGTATGCCGAGGCTCCCTGTATGGTGCGGAGCACCTCGTTGCCAAGCGGCTGGGGATCCGCATCCGCACGTCCCGTAACCCGTGCGACCACGCTTTGGATGCCATCCTCCTCGTCTGCGCGCACGAAAGCCGCCACCTCGGGCAGCTCGGCCTCAAGCTCCGACCCGTAGCGAGAAGGCATGCAGCCGCACATGACGATTGGGAGGTGCCCTATCCCCGCCTTTGCCTGGTCGGCTATCTGGAGCGTGGTCTCTATAGACTCCTGCGTGGCAGCTGCCAAAAACGAGCAGGTGTTGACGATTGCCACATCCGCCTCGTCCACCTCATAGCACTCGCTGGCACCGGCATCTAGGAGCAGGGCACGCATGCGGTCGGTGTCCACCTCGTTCTTGGCACAGCCAAGCGTGACGAACAGACACCGTATGCCACTGAGGTTAGTATTGGTCGTAGTCATAGCTCTCCTCGTAGTATGATTGGCCGTTGTCATTCGTCTGGTCGTACTCATCGTAGTCGGAGGTATAGCCGGTTGTTGACTCGCTCTCGTCCTCCGAGTCCTGGGTCTTCTTGGCGGTCTCGCTCGTCTGCGCTATGGGCACGTCTATGCGAATGGTCCCCAAACCAGATGCCATTGACTCAAACTGTACCTGTTGCCCGTCCTGAACCACCGACACCGCGCTGGTGTCGCCGGCTTGGATGGTGATGGACTCCTTTACCGTGTAGGTCTTGTGCCACGGACCGGTTATGGTCTCGGCCACCTTGCTTGACCCGTCGCACTCGATCTCCAGCCAGGTTACCGACCCATCCGTAACCGATACGGCCACGTTTGTATCGGGCGACTGCCCCTCTTGGACTTTGCTTTTGTCCTTCGACCCGGTGGTCGTCGTGGTCGTCGTGCTCTTGGTGTTGGTGGAGCTGGTGGTCTCCATCTTCTTTGTCTTTGTTGACGACTCGCTCTTTGTGCTGGAGGTGTCCTTTGTGGTGGTGGCCTCCTCAGACGATGCAACCGGAATGGTGTGGCTGGAGCTTGGTTCGTGGCGCACGCATGAGCCAATGGAGAGAACGAGCAGCAGGGCGATGCCCACCACGACAACGATTCCTATTGCAAGAACCACCTGCGGCGGAACGATGCCTCGCCTGGTAGTCCGACGCCTTTTTTGCCGCTGTCCTCCTCGCCCGTTAGAGCCGCGACTGGACGAGCCGGACCTCCCACGCGATGGGTTGCGACGCTGTGACGTGTTGCGACGAGACGAGTCTTGCGGGGTGCCATAGCTCGTGTCTATGCGACCGGATGAGCTTCGCTGGTAGCGCACGTCGTCGCTTGGCTGCCTTGCGTCCACGCCCGTTCCGTAGCGCTGCCTGTTTGGGTTGGCATTTTGCGACAGGTCGGTATACGGACGCACCTGCGTGTAGTCTGCCAACGAATCCTCATGTTCAACGCTGCCCGAAGAGCCTCGCGTTCTTACGCGTGTGGTGGCAAACGACCCCATGTCGCCGGCAAGTCCGCCAGACGTGGGCAGCAGACCTCGCTTGGGCATATGCGGCTGCACGTGCGTCTGCTGCGGCAGGCCATCGGGGCCCCTGCGCGAGCTAGCTGCACGACGCCTTCCCTCGCGCTTGTATCGCTCGAAGTCCTGCACGTATGCCTCTACCACCATGTTTGCATCGAGCCCAAGGTAACGCGCGTATGACGAGAGCATTCCTTGGGCATAGCCGCTCTTTGGCATGCGTTCGAAGTCGCCTTCCTCAAAGGCTATGATTACGTCTTCCCTCAGCCTAAGAACACGCGACGCCTGACTAATAGAGAAACCAAGCTGTCTGCGCCTCTCGGCGAGCATGTCACCAAACATCGCTCGCTCCATATGCTACACGACCTCTCGATATGTCGACTCTTGTATTCTGAGCTCTTCCAGGCCCGCCTCGTCCAGCAAGACCTCGCGAGGCTTTGACCCGTCAGGTGGTCCCACGACGCCCTTGGCCTCGAGCATGTCCATTATGCGGCCGGCCCGTGCGTATCCAACCTTGAGGCGCCGCTGGATGCCCGACGTGGATCCCTGCTTCATCTCCACCACGATCTGCGCGGCCTCCCACACCAGGGGATCGTCGTCATCCTCGCCTGCCGCACGCAAGCCTGCGGTTGTCTGGCCGGGCACGACCGCCGAGAGTATCTCTTCGTGATAGTCCGGCTCGGCTTGTTCGCGAATGAAGTCAACCACCTCGTTGATCTCGTTGTCCGAAGTATAGCAGCCCAGCACGCGCCTCATGTTTAGTCCACGGTACTTAAAGAGCATGTCACCGTTGCCCAGCAGCCGCTCGGCGCCCGTCTCGTCCAGGATGACGCGCGAGTCTATGCCCGAGGACACCTTGAGCGCGATGCGGTTGTCGATGTTGGACTTTATGAGGCCCGTGACGACGTTTGCGGACGGTCGCTGCGTGGCGATGACGAGGTGTATGCCCGCGGCACGCGCAAGCTGCGCTATGCGCACGATGGACGACTCCACGTCCTTGCCCGCAACGATCATGAGGTCCGAAAGCTCGTCTATGATCACCACCAGGTAGGGCATGGGCTCGGGCGGGTTTGGCTGGTCGTCAAACTTGCCCGACAGGCACATCTGGTTGTAGACCTTTATCTCGCGCGCGCCGGCCCGCTCAAACACCTTGAGACGCCGCTCCATCTCGGAGACGGCCCATTGCAGCGCGCTTGCGGCCTGCCTGGGCTCCGTTACCACGGGCACGTAGAGGTGCGGCAGTCCGTTGTAGCAGCTAAACTCAACGCGCTTGGGGTCGATCATGATGAGCCGCACCTGCTTGGGCGTGGTTCGCATAAGAAGCGACATGATCATGGAGTTGATCATGACCGACTTGCCCGAGCCCGTGGTTCCCGCAACGAGCATGTGAGGCATCTTTGCAATGTCGGCGATAACGGGGTTGCCGCTCGAGTCGCGCCCGATGGCCACCTCCAGCGGACCTCCGCTGGCATAGGGGAGCACGTCTCCCAGATGGACGTTTTGCCGCGTCTTGTTTGGGATCTCGATTCCCACGTACGACGTTCCCGGAATGGGGGCAAAGATGCGCACCTTCTCCGCCGCAAGCGTAAGCGCGATGTCGTCCTCCAGGTTACGGATCCTGTTTACACGCTCGCCCTCCCCCATCTCAACGCGAAAGGTCGTTACGATGGGACCCGTCACATAGTCTATGACGCGACTCTGGAGCCCAAACTCGTGGAGGGTGCCCTGGAGCCTCTCCATGGTCTCCTCCAGCTCCTCATGGCTGCTTGCCGTGCCAGCCGAGTTGGGGTTGGAGCTAAGCATGTCCATTGGCGGGAGCTCGTAGCCATCCTGCCCATCACCCGGCCGCTTTGGCGTCGCCGAGCTTGCGGCCAGCCTCTTTTTTGGTCGCTTGGTCGCGCGCTTTACCACCTTGGTCTTTTGTGCGGGCTTGGCGTTGCCGCGCGGATGCTTGAGGAAGTCGGGCACCACCAGCGCTTGGTCTTCACTCGAACCCGTAGCATCTGTCTGCGACTTGTGGGCAGGGCCCGCAAGCTCCATCTGTGCCTGTCCCTGCTTGCCTGCCAGGCGCTTTGCCCTCTTTGTGCTGACGCGCGTCTTTGCGACCTCGGTGATCACCTGCGTCTGCGGTGCCTCCTCGACTGCGGGTGCGGGCTGGGGTTCGGCCTTTCTTTTGCCCCTTCGGGTAAGGACCGTCTTGGTCCTGTCGCCAATAAAGCTGGTGGCCTCCGATGCCACTCTGACTCGCTGGGGGGCGTTCCTTTGCTCTTCTCGCACGTTTGCGCGCATGTCTGCACGTTGCTCGCGTGCAGACTCACGCACCTCGCGCATGCCCTCGGCATGCGCCTGCATGCGCGCAACGAAGCCCGACACCGAGAACCCGCACACTATGACGCCCAGCGCGGCCAACCCGCACAAAAGGACGATGCCCACGGGCTTTCCCACTGAGTTAAGAAGAACCCACGAGATTCCTCCACCCACATAGCCGCCTGCGATCCTTAGGGTATCTGCCTCCAAAACGATGGAGGGATACAGAGGCGCCTCGGGCACAAAGATAGAGATGAGCGCAAGCACGGATGCGCATACCAGCACGATTCCCAGGGCGACGCGACCACCCAAGGGCTCGTCTCCTCCCACAAAGAAGCTCAGGGCGTACAGCAGAAGGGCTATGGGGCAGAGCACGGCGCCAATGCCAAAGCTCAGCTCCAAGAACTCCTTTACGCCTGCGGCCACGGGGGCAGACGAAGGTATGGCCAGCAGCACAAACAGTGCCAGCGAGATGACCATAAACAGTACCCCAACAAGGTCGTTCTTCTGGGTGACTCCACCCGGTGCTCCTTGAGCCTGCCTTTGTGCCGCTTGTGCCTTTGCGTTGTTGTTTGCTACGTTCTGTCCGCGTTTTTGCGGCATTTATACCTCCATGACGACCGGTATTACCATGGGGCGCGTGTGTGTTCGGTTCCAAAGGAAGTTGGATAGCCCGTTGCGGACGCCCCTGCGTAGTTGGTCCACACCCACGTCTGCGTCGGTGTTCTTTTCTATGCGATTGCGCACGATGTCCTGCGCGTCGCGGTTGAGCTCGTCGTCGTTTGCAAACGAGACGCCACGGCTATAGATTTCTATGTCGCGCGTCCTGTGCGAACGATGCGACACCGTTACCACGCACGTTACGATGCCGTCCTTGGAGAGCTTCTGACGATCCCTCAGGACGACGGGGTCTGCGTCCGTTACCGAAAGCCCGTCCACATACACCACGCCAGAGTCCACCGGCTCGCCCAGACGAACCTTGTGGTTTTGCATCTCCAGCGTGTCGCCGTTGTCTGCGAGGAAGATGTTCTCCTTGGGTAAGCCCATTTGCCGCGCGAGCTTTGCGTGGGCGCGCAGATGCATGGCCTCGCCGTGCACGGGCATAAAGTAGGAGGGCTTTACCATGGCGATCATGAGCTTGAGCTCCTCCTGGCTGCCGTGACCAGACACGTGCACCAGCGTCTGGCTCTTGTCGTAGATGGAGCACCCGATCTTTGAGAGCGCGTTAACAATGCCCGCTACGCTCTTCTCGTTGCCGGGAACGGGCGTTGCCGAGATTATTACCGTATCGCGCGAGGTGATGGACAGCGACTTGTGCTCGCCGTTGGCCATGCGCGAAAGCGCCGAGAGCGGCTCGCCCTGGCTGCCCGTGCACAGCACCACGATCTTGTCGTCCGGGATGTCGTCCACCTCGTAGGCATCGATGATGTCCTCGTCCTTTATGTGCAGATAGCCCAGCTCGCGGGCGATGCGCGTGTTTGTGACCATGGACCGTCCGGTTACCACCACCTTGCGGCCTACCGCCACGCTGGCGTCGCACACCTGCTGGAGTCGATGTATGTGGCTGGCAAACGACGCAACGAACACGCGACCCGGCGCGTTCTTTATTATGTGCCGCAGGGCCGGACCCACGGCTGCCTCGCTGGGCGTAAACCCAGGGTAGGTGGCATTGGTGGAGTCGGACAAAAGCAGGTCCACGCCCTTGGCGGCATAATGGTTTATGGCCAGGTAGTTGGGCGTGTTGCCGTCTATGGGCGTCTGATCGAGCTTAAAGTCGCCCGTGTGCAGCACAGTACCGGCAGGCGTGCTCATGCACACGCCAAGGGCGGCGGGGATCGAATGCGTCATAGAGAAGAACCCAATGCTAAACGCACCGAGCGTAAGCTGCGTGCCGTCGCCTACCTCATGGAACTTTGGCGACCGTACGCGATGCTCCGAGAGCTTGCCCTCTATGAGGCCAAGCGTGAGCTTGCTCGAATAGATGGGCACCTTGGGCTGAAGGTCCATGAGCAAGTACGGAAGCGCGCCTGTGTGGTCCTCGTGCCCGTGAGTGATTATGATGCCGCGAAGCTTGTCCTCGTTCTCCAACACATAGGTGTAGTCGGGAAGCACGAGGTCTATGCCAAGCTGCTCGTCATCTGGAAACATGAGGCCGGCGTCAACCAGAACCATGTCGTCACCGTATTCGAACACAGTCATGTTTTTACCGATGCCGTCGAGTCCTCCCAGTGGGATGACCCTGAGCGGCGTCATCTTTTTTGCCATGCTAAGAAGAGTCCTTTCGTAGATGTGGTTCCATATCTATCAGCCTCGTCATCGCGAGGCGTTACGTCTGAGAAGTCCATTGTACTTGTTTATTCCCTCATGCACGCAAAGGACATAGGGTCAAGCGATGGGGAGTATCCCCTTCGCTCGCATCGCCGTCTATGTTGGCGGAGCGGCGGGGCGGAACTTGCTGGGATTGAGACCAGTGGCGTCGGGTTTGCTGACTTTTGGAGCTGTGGCGCGGCGTTTGCTGATTTTTGGAGCTGTGGCACCACCGCAGTGCCACAGATCTGAAATCCAGCAAATTCAGCGCCACAGTTCCAAAACCTAGCAAATACATTGCCACTGGTCTCAATCCCGGCAAACCTGGAGTCACTGATCCGCATTCCAGCAAATCCATTGCCAAGGCTCCCGATCCCAGCAAATGCACACGCGCCGCTCGCAAGGGGACTGCGTTTTAAGTAACCTTATCTGCGCAGTTTTGGAGCTTTTTCGCCGATTTTGGGCTGTAAAGTTCCACGTTTGCGTATTCAGCTACCTTACGTACGCAGTTTCGGAGCTTTCGTTCCAGATTCGAGAAGATAGTTCCGATTCTGCGTTGCCCGCCAAAATGCACTCTAGGTTGCGAGCTGCCAACAGGTGCACACGAACCACGCGCCCGCGAGGCCAACCGTTGCAAAAGAATGCCAAAGTGTCCAAAACTGCCGAAAACGAAGAAAAGCATCGTATGAGCTTTTGCAGCTTGCCTCCATCTACCAGCACTTTGTGACCGAGGGAAGAAACGTTGTGTCTGACAACGAATCACAACGGGCAAACATCATTCCCAAGGCGCCAGGTTGCCAGAACTCGTCGTGCATCGTTCTACCCCAGCCATCGACATCGACTTGCGACGTGTCCCAGCCAGTGAGATCAAGGGACTCCAGCAATTCGCACGCATAAAAGAGTTCGTCCATATCCACCACGTGCGACGTGTCCCACCCGGACAGGTCGAGAGACTTGAGGGAGCTGCAGTACGAGAACACGCCCCAGCTTCCGTACCTACCTAGATACTTGACGCTCGACGTATCCCAATTTGAAATACACACCGTGGTAAGGGATTTGCACATCAATAACATCCCCGCATGTCGACTACGTTTGACGCATCGCACCCAGAAGCGTCAACAGACACAAGCGATCCGCACATGCTAAACATATTACTGCAGTCTTGAGGCAGCACCACTCCTTCTTCGAACACCACGGACTTAATTCTGTTGTCAAGGTTAATCATCAAATCCGCATCGACCGTACGCCACGGAAAAATGGGCCCTTGGTATCCCTCATCGCGATAACGGGCATCCACGCCCACGCTGGCACGGCTGCGGGCTTGTCGGACACCTCTCATTTGCTCTCATTTTGGGTTGCAAGGCTTCTACCTGCGGAAACGCAAACGGTGTCACAAGCTCTCATTCCACGGCTCTGCAATGATTCACGTAACGTTTCACCGACCACAGGAGGAGCCTCCCTTGGCAGACCTCAACATGCACACGCTCCTCATGGCCATCCGTGGTCTCAGCAACGAGTTAACCGTTCGCGGGCTCTCCTCCGACCTTGGCATCGAGTACTCCACGATGGAACATAGGTCCACGCAAAAGGGGTAATAAGGTGGAGGGTACTGACACCTGGCACCTGGACGGTATGGATTGATAGTGCGGAACCGTGCTGTGATTGCGAACTGTGTGGGTGGCGTGGGATCGAGTGTGCTGTGATCGCGAGCTGTGTGGGTCTATCTCTACGTTACGTGCTGTATTTGAGACCAGTGAGGGTCGGTAAGCCACACTGCTCGCAAAGACAGCACGCATCCGGTTGGGCGGGCCACACAGCTCGCGATCACAGCACGCTGCCAAGCAAAGGGGACACACCTCTGGGAGGCATGTCCCCTTTGTTCGGTCATCAAACAATGGGGAGTATCCCCTTTACTTGGCTAGTTATTCTCGTGGCGTCTGCGCGGCCTGCGCTCGCCGCCATCGCCCGGACGGCGCGTACGACGATTGGGGCGCGGCTCACGTTCGACACCTGCCGCTGCGGGCGCTTCGGGCTTGTCGATGCGGTCAAGGCTCACCTTGCCCTTCTCGTCAACCTCGAGGACGCGCACCTTTACCTCGTCGCCAACGGACAGCACGTCCTCGACCTTCTCTACGCGGCCCTTGGCCATGCGCGAGATGTGCAGCAGGCCGTCCTTGCCAGGCAGAAGCTCCACAAACGCGCCAAAGGGCTGGATGCCAACCACGCGGCCGGTGTACTCCTCGCCGGGTTCGGGAACCTTAACGATGGCCTTAATACGGTCGGCGGCGTCGGTTGCCGCCTCGGCCACGCCCGCGATGAAGACCGTGCCGTCCTCCTGGATGTCGATGGTGGCACCAGTGTCGTCCTGGATGCCGCGAATCACCTTGCCGCCAGAGCCAATTACCTCGCGGATCTTGTCGGTGGGGATGGTGAGCGAGATGATCTTTGGCGCGGATTCCTTGGTCTCCTCGCGCGGTTGAGGTATGGCCTCTAGCATGGCATCGAGGATGAACATGCGACCCTCGTGCGCCTGCATGAGTGCCTTGCGCAGGATCTCGGGCGTAAGGCCGGTGGCCTTGTTGTCCATCTGCATGGCGGTGATGCCCTTGGTGGTACCACACACCTTAAAGTCCATGTCGCCAAGGAAGTCCTCGACTCCCTGGATGTCGGTGAGCACCACGGTCTTACCCTCTTCCTGGATAAGACCCATGGCGACGCCGGAGACTGGGCGCACTAGCGGCACGCCGGCGTCCATGAGCGCGAGCGTGGAGCCGCAGGTAGATGCCATGGAGCTCGATCCGTTGGACTCCATTACCTCAGAGACCACGCGAATGGCATAGGGGAACTCGTCCTCGGAGGGGATGACGGGCAGAAGCGCTCGCTCCGCCAGGGCACCGTGGCCAAGCTCGCGGCGCTTGGGCGCACCCATGCGGCCCGTCTCACCCGTGCAGTAGGGCGGGAAGTTGTAGTGGTGCAGATAGCGCTTGCCGTCCACCGGCTCGATGGTATCAAGGCGCTGCCACTCATTGAGCATGCCAAGGGTACAGATGGAGAGCACCTGCGTCTGGCCGCGCTGGAAGAGGCCCGAGCCGTGCACGCGCGGCAGGTAGTTGGCCTTTATCATGAGCGGTCGTACCTCGTCGGCAACGCGACCGTCCACGCGCTCGCCGGTCTCTACCACCATAAGGCGCATGGCGTGCTTCTCCAGCGACTTGAGCTCCACGGTGATGGGTCGTGCCCACTCCAGCTGCTCCTCCGGCGTAAACTCCGCGCGGATGGCCTCCTTAAGCTCCTCCACCTTTGCCACGCGTGCGGCCTTGTTTGCATCCTTGAGAGCGGCGCTCATCTGGTCGAAGTGAGCAAAGACGCGCTCGTGTACCTCGGGGATGGGCTCGTCCAAGATGTACTCGCGAACCTCAATCGCGCCGTTTGCCTCCTCAAACTTGGCAAAGAACTTCTTCTGCTCCTCGCAGAAGGCCGCGATCGCCTCCTGACCAAAGGCCATGGCAGAGAGCATGTCCTCCTCGCTGATCTCGTTCGCACCAGCCTCAAGCATGGAGATGAAGGTCGCAGAGCCCGCAAGCTCAAGGTCGAGGTCCGAGTGGTCGCGCTCCTCGTAGGTGGGGTTCACAATGAACTCGCCCGTGGCTATGTCGCGACCGATGCGCACGCAGGCAAGCGGACCCTCAAAGGGCACGCCGCCCACGGTGAGCGCCGCGCTGGCGCCCATTACGCAAATGGTGTCCACAGAATTGACCTGGTCGGCAACGAGCGGCGTGGCCACCACCTGCACCTCGTTGCGGAAGCCCTCGGGGAAGGAGGGACGCAGCGGACGGTCGATGAGGCGTGCCGTAAGGGTGGCCTTCTCGCTGGGGCGCGACTCGCGCTTGAGGTAGCCACCGGGAATGCGGCCCACCGCATACATCTTCTCGATGAAGTCAACCGTAAGGGGGAAGAAGTCGTAGTCCTTCCGCTCCTTTGAGACGACCGTAGTGACGATTACGGTGGCATCGCCGCAGCTCACCAAGCAGGCACCGGTTGCCTGCTTGGCCAGCTCACCGGACTCGAGGGTGTAGTGCTTGCCGTAGAGGTCGAATTCGTGCGTAACTTTTGTCATGTTTCTTTTCCCTTATCTCCGCCTGCCCCCTTGGCAG
>JAUMWL010000071.1 GCA_030529665.1 Coriobacteriales bacterium | reverse complement strand
GAGCAAAAAGGGGTTACCCCTATCTGCTCAAGCTCGTGACCGCCATACTGGTGCTCGCGACAGCAATCGTCAAGCTCATGTCCGTGGCGAGAGGGTCAAACGACCGCAGAGAAAAGGAAGAGGGTCGCTAGCGCCAACTAGCGACCCTCAAGGATTCTCAAACGGCGTGGCCCGGTAGCCCAGCGGGCTTCGCCGTCTGTCGAATATTTACCCATATTACGCACGCACAGTCAAGGGGAAGGACGCCCAGCCTTTACGGGCCGGACGTGCTGTGATTGCGAGCTGTGTGGCTTGTCCACTTGGAAGCGTGCTGTGATCGCGAGCTGTGTGGCCAGTGTGCCCACACAACTCCAAAAGACAGCACGCTCGGGGTGGATCGACCCACACAGCTCGCAATCACAGCACGCCCACAGGCACATCAGCCACACAGCTCGCGATTACAGCACGCATCCGGGCCCGCGACCCACACAGCTCCAAAAGACAGCACGCCCAGGTGGACGGGCCAGAGCAAAAGGCCCCCTTTTTACTCACGTATCAAAAAGTAAGAGTGTAACTTCCTCTCAAGGGGTATAAGACACAGTGAGGCAAGTTTGGCAATGCCAGCTATGCTAAACTACACATATTGTCGTTGTTCAACCGAGAGGGGATATTATGGCAGTGGATTTCCAAGATTCGCAAACAAAGAAGAACCTCGAGGCTGCCTTTGCAGGTGAGTCTCAGGCCACCAACAAGTATGCCTACTATGCCAGCAAGGCAAAGAAGGACGGTTACGTTCAGATTGCCAACATCTTTGCCGAGACTTCTGGCAACGAGCGTGAGCACGCTAAGCTTTGGTTTAAGTACCTGCACGACGGCGCGGTTCCCGACACCCTCACCAACCTGCTCGACGCCGCCGCTGGCGAGAACTACGAGTGGACCGACATGTATGCCGGCTTTGCAAAGACGGCTGACGAAGAGGGCTTCAAAGAGATTGCGGCCAAGTTCCGTCTGGTTGGCAACATCGAGAAGGCCCACGAGGAGCGCTATCGCAAGCTCGCCGAGCGCATAGAAAAGGGCGAGGTCTTTGAGCGCGAAGGCGTAAAGGTGTGGAAGTGCCTCAACTGTGGCCACCTGCATGTTGGCGAGAAGGCCCCCAAGGTATGTCCCGCCTGCAACCATCCGCAGTCCTACTTTGAGGAGCAGGTAGTCAACTACTAAGCTCTTATCGACCAAATGGGACCGGGCAATTGGGATGCTCCCTTTTGCTCGGTCCTAATGCTGTTCGTAGGTGGTCGTAACCTCTTCTACGAGCTCCTGATTGGTCGTCTGGCTCACAATTTGCTTGCGCAGGGTGTCTTGAAGGTCCTCATCCACACCAGTTATGGTGCAGTTAAAGCGCACCTGGCCATCCGACGTGGTGTTCTTGGTCCAAATAAACGTCATAAATGGCGACACCTCGCCCGTGGGTCGCAAAAACCCAAACAAAGACGACCGCTGAATGTTGCCCTGCTCGTCCCTTCGCACGTTAACGTGATAGATAACGGTGTCTATATGCGGATTAAGCAGCGAGTTTACCGCAAGGGCCGCGGCTTGTATCTGCGCGTTGGAAAAACAACCCAATGCATTGGGAGAAGTAACGTCCACTACGGAGACCTCTATGCGGCCAGTGTTTTGGTCGGCCTCCTTAACAGAGAAGTCCGAAGGAAACTGGGTAAAGCCATTGCCCCACTCCACGCCATCGTTTAGGGCGGCGGCCACGGTGAGCACGTTTACGTTGTTGGAGAGGTTGGCAGTGTTGGCGCTCAGCGCGTTGCTGGAATAGGCAAAGACCGCCACGATGGCCACGACGACAAAGGTGGCCAGTATTATGGATGCCCGCGAAATCGTGGTACCAACGTTGGAACCCGAGGGATCGTCAGCCGAAAGTGGGTCGACGGCTACGCCATGTCCCAGGCGCTTTCTGCGCTGCCGTTGATTCTCGGCCTCTCGGGCGTTTGTGTGACCAGAATTGTCAACCTTGGCAAAGAGCTCCTCCGCCTGCTCTGCCGTAAGGGAGCGCAGGGGGGCATGGGAGGTATGGCGTTTCCACTCCATATGAGCCCTTCGGTCAATAGTCACAAGTATTCTAAGTATAGGGGCGCGCAGACCATACTGCGCGCCCACTTTAGAAAAACATGGTTAGACGGGTCGTGCCAGGCGCTACACAAGCGCGGTAACTTCGCCCAAGATGGTCTCAAAGCTTACGCCGCGCACCTCAAAGTCGGGTTGCTGGTTGGTAATGCGCATGGCGTGCCGCACAATGGTGCTGGCAAACTCAACCGCCTCAAGCAGCGACTGACCCGCCATTACGGAGGCCAAAAGCGAGCTGGCATACAGGTCGCCGGTGCCGTGGAGCATGTAGGGCAGCAGCTCGCCGCTTACCTCGGACATCTGGACGTCTGCGCCAGCAACATAGTTGCGAATCAGACCGTCGCCGCGTACCACGCCCTTAAGCACGACGTTCTTTGCGCCGAGCTCCAACAACGCATCCATGGTGCGACGCACAAAGTCGTCATCCACGTTCTGTCCCTGATATTCGGTTCCGGTAAGGATAGCGGCCTCGGTAAGGTTGGGCGTAAGCAGGTCGGCACCGTCTACCAGCTCGCCCATGGCCGCGCACAGCTCGGGGGTGTAGGTGGGGTAGGCCTTGCCACCGTCACCCATAACGGGGTCAACCACGCGCAATGCGCCAGGGTATTCTCCATACATCCGCTTTATGGCATCCACCTGCTCAGGCGCGCCAAGAAAACCGGAATAGATGGCGTCGAGCTCAATGCCCTCCTCCTGCCAGGCATCAAGGTACTCATCAAGCATGCTGGTGGTGTCGTGCATGTACCACTTGGGAAAGCGCGTGTGCGCGCTAAAGAGCGAGGTGGGCACGGGGCATACGTCGCAACCGGCGGCGCTGAGCACCGGAATGGCAACGCCGAGCGAGCACTTGCCGTAGCCGCACAGGTCGTGAACGGCGGCGACGCGGGGAATGTAGGCCCCCTTGCGTTTATACAGAAAAACATCCTTTGCGTTGGTCATAACAACTTCCTTTCACGTGGACTTATGGACCGACGTTGACGATATAGGGTAGTTGTTTGACCTTCTTTAGGCAATAGCGTTTTTTAGATAACACGTTATACGGGCAAAGGGGAGCATCCCCTTTGCCCGCAACTGCTTACAGACCGGTGGCGTCCAGACGGTGCAGAAGAACCTCGGGGTGAATGGCGTGCTGCAGGGCAACGTCGCGCTCCACCTTGCCTTCCTTTACCAGCGCATATAGGCTCTGGTCCATGGTGCGCATGCCCTGGTTGCCCGAGCTCGCCACCACGGAGTCAATCTGGTAGCTCTTCTCCTCGCGAATGAGGTTGCGAATGGCGGTGTTTGCCACCATAATCTCAAACGCGGGCACCACCCCTCCGTCCTTGGTGGGAACAAGCTGCTGGCTTACCACGGCGCGCAGCACCAGCGAGAGCTGCATGCGAATCTGACGTTGCTGCACGCTGGGGAACGAGTCCACAATGCGGTCCACGGTGGTGGAGGCGCTGGAGGTGTGCATGGTAGAGAAGATCAACTGGCTCATCTCGGCGGCCGTAACGGCGGTTGCCATGGTGTCCTGGTCGCGCATCTCGCCTAGCAGGATCACGTCGGGGGATTCGCGAATGGCCGAGCGCAGGGCCTCGGAGTACGTCGCCACGTCGGTGGGGATCTCGCGCTGCGTTACGATGCACTTGTCGTGGCGATGCACGTACTCTATGGGGTCCTCCATGGTCACTATGTGGCCGCTTCGGGTGTGGTTGAGGCGGTCTATGATGCATGCGAGCGTGGTCGACTTGCCCGCACCCGCAGAACCGGTAACCAGCACCAAGCCCTTCTTGAAGCGCGACAGCGACAAGATCTCTTCGGGGATGCCGTATTCCTTGGGGTCGGGCAGGCCAAAGGGAATCACGCGAATGACGGCGCCTGCCGATCCGCGCTGACGGAAGGCGTTGGCACGAAAGCGTCCGAGTCCGGGAATGGAGAACGAGAAGTCGTCGTCGTGCTGGTCGTTCTCGGTAAAGTGCCGGAAGTCACGATGCGCAAGGTCATATATCTGATTCACCAGATCGTAGGTGTCTGCTGGCATTAGGCGGTTAGAATCCGTACGGTAATGCTGACCGCCCTTTTTGTACGCCAGCTCCAGGCCAGCGATAATAAAGATGTCGGATGCATCGTTTTCGATCATGTATTGCAAGATCTCTTGAAGCCTCATCCCAAACTCCTATTCCTGTGCCGCGGGTCCTGTCCACAGCGTGTCGTCCGAATCCTCGTCTTGCGGTGCCGCCGTGAGCTTCCAACTCACCACGTCGTATGTGTCCTTGCCCGTAATGTCTATCTGCGTTTGCAGCATACGCCCACCATTGGTTACAAACGTGCAGGTAATTGAGCTGTCGCCTGACTCGTGAGTGGCAGTGACGCCCTCCACGCAAGCTTTGGCTAGTATTTGTTCCATGCTCTTGTCCAAGAGCCTCGTGGCACCGGCGACAGAGGAAGCCTTGCCATTCTGCAGCGTGTCGTCCATGAGTGCAAGCATGGTTTGCGCCGACGTCTCGGCATCGTATCCCTGCGACGTCATGCTTGCCTGACGCTCAGACAGGGCGGCCATGGCGTTGGACGTGGCAATGGTGAGGACCGAGATGGTAGAGAGCGAGAGTATTACCACCACGGTTAGCAGGGAAATCAGTCCGGGTCGTATGGCTCCACGGCCAGCGGCGCCAATGGATCTTTTCATGCTGCATCACCACCCGCGTTGTGCACGTAGCGTGCCGTGTGCAGCGTATAGACCTCCTGGTTGTCGTGCAAGACGGTTATGGTGGCGGAATAGAGCGTACCGGCCTTGTGGGGCACGGAATCCACCACGCAACTAACCGCAAGGTCCCCTTCTTGCGTCACCCCATCTGCGGCGGTGGGATTGGCACAAAACTCCTCGGCGCGATTGGTCGCCGCCAGCACGGCTTCGCTTGTAATGCTTGCCGACCTACCCTGAAGCTGCGCGCCAGAGAGGATCTGCACAAACACCGACATGCAGGCCATAAAGAGCGCAAGCACGACCATGGCCTCAATAAGAAATGATACGTTGCGGTGTCCGTGGAGGATCTCTTTTGCGTCTTGTGCAAGGACGTCGTTAGAAATGGCCATGGCCTACTCACCACCCTGCATGTTGCGTAGTGCCACCTTGGTGGTTCCGGCGTCGGTATGCAAGGTAAGCAGCCCGTTGGTGTATTCAAACGCAAACGTAGAGGACTCCGACAAGACGGTTGCCTTCTCGGGCTCGTAAGAAGACCCAGACAGGGCGTATTCCTGCACTATGTGGCCTTTGTAGAGGTAGATGCGGTTCTCGTAGGTGCCCGTCTCGTCACCGTCCACCAGCACCAGGGCCTCTCCCTCCGGACCGCTCATCTTGCGCACGGCCCCGTTCGCGTCGTGCGCCCGCACGCTGCTGATCAGAGGGCCTACCGTTGTTATGTAGGCATCGCTCTTGTTCTGCATGGAAGTAAGGGATTGGTAGGCATGCGTGCCGGCAACCAACGCCAAAAGATCCACAACAACAAACACGGCCAAGAGCACCAAGGGAAAAAGTCGCTCGGCATTGCTCTTGCCCTTGGCCCTGTGTCTTGCGCTCGTGGTAAGCGCGTCCATAACGGTGGTGTTTGGCTGTGTGCTCATCGAGGAACCACCACCACGCTGGGCGGCATGTTGGAAGCATATGCCTCATACGTAATTATATAGTCATCGTGATTGATGCGTATGCCGTAGTCGTCCTCCAAGCGCTTGAGGGACAGAGGATACGAACCCTCTATGGCACAGCAACGCATGGCAGCACTCAAAATGGACTGCCTAAGCGCGGCGGCACCTTGCTCCCGTGCCCCCTCGCGGACGGAGTTGGACACAAGAACAAGCGCGACAGCACAAACAACTATGGCCACAATAATTTGCAGCCGTCTGCGCCTCTTTTTGTTTCTGTCCTTTGCCGTTATCTCGTGATACATGCCAAGTCCCGTCTCCTAGCCTATTGAGCGCATGATGCCAATGAGGGGGAGCATAACCGTAATGAGCGTCGCACCTACTGCCACGGTAAGAAAACCGGCAAACAGCGGCTCCACGCGGTCTATAACCTGGTCTATGTGCTCGAGCGCGTCCTCAAAGAAGGTCTGGGAGAGCCTGGAGAGCATCTCGTCGGAGCTGCCCGTCTCGGTTCCCACCATAAGCATGCGCGCATACAGTGGCTCAAAGACCTCGTTCTCGGCAATTGCCTGGGCAAGGCTGCGGGGGTTGGACGAGTCCACCATGGTCTCGTATGCCTTCATGACCTTGGCACGCAGCTTTTTGTTGGTAACGAACTCGGCCGAGGTGCGCATGGCCGTCTCGGTGTCCACGCCAGACGACACGTAGGTGGAAAGAGCCGAGGTAAAGCGCGAGAGCGCGAGCTGATACATGCTGTTGCGGGTAAAGGGCAGCGCCTCAAATACCGACACCAGCTTGACGCGGCCATTCTCGGTGCGGCTCATAATGGTAAGGATGCAAACGGCAATGGTAAACAGCAGAGTAACAATGAGGGCCGCCCATCCAATGGCTATGGAGATGCGCATGTTGGAGAACGACCCGGTGGTAAGGGTGCCGGTGAGGTTGTCATATACGCTAATGAACACGGGGAGGATAAAGACCACCGTAAACAGGAGGATGATGCTCATTATGCCCAGCAGCGCGGCGGGATAGCTCACGCTGGAGCGCAGCTTTGCATAGGTGCGGTCCTCCTCCTCGTAGTACTGGTCCAGGCGGCGAAGGACCTGCTCCAGCCTGCCTGCCTTCTCGCCCGCGCGCACCATGGCCGTGGCGTATTCCGGAAACGCCCTCGTGGCCTCCATGGCATCGGATAGCGTGTTGCCCTCTGCAAGGTCCTTGTATATGGAGTCGCAGATGGACCTAAACCGCGAGTCCTCGCGTTCGTCAGAAAGCATGAAGACGGCTTCCTCGGTTTGGATGCCAGCTGCAAGCATTACCGCGACCCCGCCGCAGAAGGCGCTGATTCCGCTTCCCTCAAGCATAGTGTCTGCCATGAACTCGTACTCCTCGCTCGCTCTTAGTAAACATACCGATCAGTGTACGTTTTTCCGTTACCTACAAGTTCCTCAGATCCGGAATCGGTCCCAAATGTTAAATCAATGCGACTCCAGGAGAGGGGATCAACCTCAAACTTGGCGCTTGTCCAGCTTCCGTCAATATAAATCATAATCCATGCATGATACAAATCGTTGGGTGACACGTACCCTGTAACGATTTTGGTAGGTATGCCAATGCTACGAAGCATGGCGGCGCCTAGGGAGGCGTAGTCAAAGCAGATGCCCTTATTTGTGGCAAAGGTCTCGTCGGGATTGGGGACGTATCCGGTAACCTTTCCAAGAGACTCGGCCTTGTCAGTGTCGTATACAACGTTGTCGGTTATGTAGGTGCATACGGCACGCACCGCATCGCCCACGTTTTGTGCGTCGGCCGTAAGCTCCTTGGACTTCTGTACGCAGGCACTGTCGTCTGCATAGTCGCAAAAGAGGTTAGGCTGCAAAAACGGCGCGAACTCCGACGAGAGCTTCACTTTGGCAGAGGCCGAGGTCGTCTGCACGTAGTCGTTGCCGCCAACGTTGCGCATAATGGCAAACTCGTATGCGCCGTCACCCATGTTTATGGGGCAAGCTATGGGCGTTCCGTCGCCGGGGAGGTCGTAGTTGTAGCTCATGTCGCCGCATGCCACTACAAACTTGAGGCGGCTCTTGCTCTTTGCCTGGGCAAGCACCACGCCGTCGTTGACCGAGCTGGTGTCTATGGAGCCGTCGTTTTGCGACACGGCGCCCGAGGGGTCGAAGTCCGGCGCGTCCACCTCATTTGGTGGCTCAAACTCAACGCCGGTGGTGGTGTCGCTGCTTGCCGTGCTGCCAGCGACGCTTGCGCTTGCAGAAGTCGACCCACCGCCGTCGCCTCCGCCGCAAGCGGCAAGGGCGGCACACAAGACCACGGTGGCTATGTACTTTGCAATCTGCGCGCAATGTGTGTTCACGGTACGTTCCTCCATATATGCAACTGTACATCAATACTGCGCGTTGGGGCTTGTCATTCTGGCAAGCAATGGGGAAAGCAATGGGGATACTCCCCTTTGCTTGGCTCCCCCATCGCTCGATGGACAAAAACGGGGGTATCGCGAGTGTTGTGAGTTAAGGAGCCAATTGCGGCTATACTGTTTGCACTGCAACGATACCTGTTAGGGGGCAAACTATGTCTAGCAATAGTCAGACGCCGCTTGTGGGCGTAATAATGGGTTCCACTTCTGATATGCCGGTTATGGAGGCATGCACGGCTCAGCTTGAGGAGTTTGGCGTGCCCTACGAGCTGGTTGTTGCCTCGGCACATCGCAATCCCGCCAAGGTTCATGAGTGGGCGAGCACGGCAGCCGATCGCGGCCTGCGCGTCATTATTGCGGCGGCGGGCAAGGCGGCACACCTGGGCGGTGTGGTTGCGGCCTACACCCCGCTTCCCATAGTGGGCGTGCCCATGAAGACGAGCGACTTGGGTGGCATGGACTCGCTTCTCTCCATGGTGCAGATGCCGTCGGGCGTGCCAGTGGCGTGCGTTGCCATCAACGGCGCAAAGAACGCGGCCATCTATGCAACCCAGATTCTTGCCACGTCCGACCCAACATATCGCGACGTCATGGTTAAGTTTAAGTCCAACATGGCCCAGGGCTAGGGAGCGTGCATGCCCAAGCAAGCGGAATCTGAGCAGCAAAGCAAGCGTCGTGGGGGCAACATCCTATCCAACCTCCTCATTGTGGTGGGGGTTGCCCTGCTTGTTGCCGCAGGCGTAATCTACTACAACAACTGGCAGAACTACGACAAGATCGACAAGGAAAACGAGCGCGTTGCCCAGTACGTAAAGCTCTCCGACGAAGACGACAACCCTCCCGACGTGGATTGGGAGGCACTCAAGGCCATGAATCCCGACATAGTGGGATGGCTGCAGGTGCCTGGCACCGTGGTCAACTATCCGGTGCTCCATACCACCGACAACGAGTATTACCTCAATCGCGCGCCCGACAAGAGCGAGAGCATTGGTGGCTCGGTGTTTATGGACTTCGAGAATACCGTGCCGGGCATGGTGGATGCGCAGACCATAATATATGGGCATCACATGCGCAACGGCTCGCAGTTTAAGCAAATTGCCGACATGGACGACCAAAAGCTGTTTGACGGCATAAAGACCGTGTGGTACGTAACCGAGCAGGGAGCCTACAAGTTGGAGCCCGTGTTCCTGTACTACATAAACGAGAACGACACCGATGTGCGGCAGTTTACGTTTAAGGACCAAAAGGAGTTCCAGGAGTACCTGCACAAGTACCTGGACCAAGCGGTGACGAGACGTGCCGATGCAGACCAGATCGTGGACAAGGCAAAGCACGTGCTTACGCTCTCTACGTGCAACTACTACGAAGGATACGGTCGCACGCTGCTGGTGTGCGCCATAAAGGCCGAGGTGGAATAGAGGAGAGGATCACATGGCAGAACACATTACCTATGCCGATGCGGGTGTGGACGTAGACGAGGGTGCCCGCGCTGTTGACGCCATAAAGGAGGCCGTTGCCACCACCAATCGCCCTGAGGTCATTGGCGGCCTGGGAGGATTTGGCAGCTGCTTTAGCGCCGCCGCGCTCAAGGACATGGAGGACCCCGTGCTGGTAAGTGGCACCGACGGCGTTGGTACCAAGCTTGCCATAGCTCAGCTGGTGGGCAAGCACGACACGGTGGGACAGGACCTGGTGGCCATGTGCGTGGACGACGTGGTGGTCATTGGTGCCGAGCCGCTGTTCTTCTTGGACTACGTGGCCGTGGGCAAGCTGCAGGCAGACGCAATGGCGCAGATAGTGGGTGGCATTGCCGAGGGCTGCCGCCAGTCCGGCTGTGCGCTGGTGGGCGGAGAGATGGCCGAGCATCCCGGCGTCATGGCTCCTGAGGACTACGACTTGGCAGGCTTCGTGGTGGGCGTGGTGGACCGTCCTCGCATGATTGGTCCCGATCTGGTGCGTGAGGGCGACGTGGTGCTGGGCATTCCCAGCTCGGGAATCCACTCCAACGGGTACTCCTTGGTGCGCAAGGTGGCAATCGAGGGACGCACGGTGGAGGAGCTGCTGGAGCCGCTTGACGAGCTTGGCGGCGAGTCCTTGGCCGACGCCGTGCTGCGGCCCACCACCATCTATGCAGGCGCGTTGGTGCGTGCGCTCCGTGCGGGTGCACCAATCCACGCCATGGCCCACATCACAGGTGGCGGCATTACCGAGAACCTCAACCGCGCGTTGCCTTCCACGCTCGATGCCGTGGTATATCGTGGTGGCGAGGAGGGGCCTGCGTGGGACATTCCTCCCGTTATTACCTACATGGTGCGCGCTGCAGGCCTTACGCCCGACGAGGCATACAAGACCTTCAACATGGGCGTGGGTATGAGCGTAATCTGCGCCGAGCAAGACGAAGATGTCGTGCGTGAGGCGCTGGCCGCCGAGGGCCTGCAGACGTTTGTGATGGGAAAGATCGTCTCCGGCACCGGCAAGGTGGTGTACGCATGAGCATAAAGCTGGGAGTTCTTCTCTCTGGGTCTGGTACCAACCTCCAGGCGATTATCGATCGCATAGAGGAGGGTACGCTGGACGCGACCATTGAGCTGGTGGTTTCTTCGCGACCCTCGGCATTTGGCCTCAAACGTGCCGAGAAGCATGGGCTGCAGACGCTCACGCTCTCCAAGGAGGTCTATGCCGATCCCCTGCTGGCCGACGAGATCATTGCCGCTGAGCTAAAGAAGTACCAGGTTGACTACGTAATAATGGCGGGCTACATGCGTATGGTGCACGATCCTATCTTGGCGGCGTATCCCAACCGCGTGGTAAACCTGCATCCGGCGTTGCTGCCCAGCTTTAAGGGCGCGCACGCCATTCAGGACGCGTATGACTACGGCGTAAAGGTTACTGGCGTAACAGTGCACTTTGCCGACGAGAAGTACGACTGCGGTCCCATTATTGCTCAGCAGGCGCTTGTGGTGCAGGAAGGTTGGACCGTGGACGAGCTAGAGGAGCACATACACCAGATTGAGCACGTGCTGTATCCCAACACCATCCAGCTCTTGAGCGAGGGCCGCGTACACGTGCGCAAAAACGGAACCGTTTGCGTGGACTAGCAAGATTCGCTTTTAACAGAAGAAGGGGACACGCCTCATGGAGGCATGTCCCCTTTTTATCAACCGCATGCAAACTCGATGTGCTGCCCTAGTGCGTCGTTGCAGACGCTCCCTTATTGAATCCTAATCCAGAACGTGACCTTCTTGACTGCGGACGCCTTGTAGTTGGTGTTTCCCGCCGCCTTGACCTTTACCGTAACCTCGTAGGTGCCCTTCTTCAGGCCCTTCTTTATGGCTACTTTGCCGGTGCTCTTGTTTATGGTGATCTTCTTGCTGCCGGACACCTTGGTGTAGGACATCGTTCCTTGTCCCTTTTTGGCAAAGGACAATACCTTGCTAACAGCCAGCTTTTGGTTTGCGGACTTTACCTTGCTGTACTCAACCGTTGCCATCCTTGCCGAGACCTTAAGCGGATTGGCTGCCTTGTTAATCTTGAAGCTCAGGGTCTTGGATCCGGAGTAGTTGTTCTTAAACGTAATCTTGGCTTTAGCCGTGCCGGCATTCTTGTTCTTTGAATACGTAACCGTGTAGTTGGACGTGGCAATTGTGGCACCATTCGCGTCCTTTACCGTAAACTTTGGCTCTCTTTTGGTGCCGTTGTAGGTATAGGTTTTGTTTTTAAGCGCGATCTTATCTGGGTGAGAAATCGTCTTGTTGCTAAAGACCTCTCCACAAACGTCGCACGTGGTTACAATGGATCCGTCATCGGTAAGGGTTGCCGGGGTCGTGGTCGTTGTGGTTTTGGTTACCATAACAAAAAGACGATTCCACAAAGCCTTTTCCGCAGGTATAGGGGTCAGATCAGAGTCGCTCCCGCTATAGAAGTATGGATAATATTGCAACCAACCACCTTTTCCTGCCGTTAGGTTGCCCGTGCCAACCTCAATGGCGAGGGTGCTGTCTGGAAGGTTGACTCCCTGGGCGTCTGTAAGCTGACCGCTGTATCCCAGCTCTGCCAGCGTGCCAGACCGTACCTCAAAGCCCAGCTTGGAAAGGTCGCCCTTCTCTTTAATAATGTTGCCGGCTTCGTCTGTAATGGTGTCATGCCAACCAACGAATGGCGCATAGCCGTGCTGCAGGTTGTCCTCGCCATTGGTTATAAAGGCAATGCAGGCCTTTTGGTTGGGGTGAAGATGGAGCTCGTCGCCATCGTTGAGCGTCATAACGTCGGACTTTCCAGTGTTGTAGACGGCCCTTGCGTACAGCTCTGGGGTCCAGTGCCCATCCTCCTGGATAATAACGGCCTCGTCATCGGTGGCAGATTCCACAACAATGGGATCGTCCTCAACAACAATGGCCTCCTCCGCATACGCCGCGCCGCATATCGGCAACAAGGCAAAGGCGGCAAACGTAGCCGCAACAACAGATAAGAGCTTCTTCTTTACCAACATATAAGCCTCCGTTCTTTTGATACGAATGGACATATCCATCTTACGCCTATGCAGAAAGGTGTTGGCCCAAAAAGCCGAGTCAACACTATGTAGCCAAGCAAAGGGGATACGCCCTTTTGTTTGGCTTATAATTCAAAAGAGACATGCTCCTTAGCTTGGGGACAAGGGAGGAACGGATGAGACGTACCAAACAACACGGCAGGGCGGGTATCAACACAGGGAGGCTGTTCCTCACCATTATGCTAAGCGTGGCCATGGTGGCGTCGATGTTCTTTCCGGGAGGTTCTGCGGCATTGGCCGAGGAGCTGGACGACCAAGACATAGAGCTTGTGGACCTCGATTTGCAGGAAGACACAATAGAGGACCAAGAGTCCGAGCCCACAGACGATGCTTTGCAACTCGACGAGGAAGAGCAGAAGGACGAGGAAGAGGACCTCGTTACGTTTGACGACGAAGACCTACAGGTAGAGGTCCAAGACAACGGACAGCAACCATGCGCAAGCGTTACCGCAGGTGGCACCACCACATCCTATGCCAACTTTGCTGATGCCGTGGAGGCCTGGAAGGACACCGACGGCGCGACCCTCACGCTGCTCTCGGACGTGTCGGGTACGGACGTTCCCATCGCAAGCGGCAAAAGGACGATTGACCTCAACGGTTACGGACTAAGGAGTGGGAGCGACACCGGCATCTGCACCATAGACGACCTGGGTGAGGATGACGCGCAGCTTACCATTGTGGACGGTAGGCCAAACGCCGAGCATCGTTATACGGATCGTGTGGGTGACGATCCAGCCGTGGTGGATGACTCTCTTACCGAGGGATACAAAACCTTTACCGGTGGGTACATCTCCTCATCGGTTGGTGATGCGCTTTGGGTGGTGGCTGCAACCGTCTCTATGGAGGGCATTACCATAATCGGATGCAAGTATGACGGGATTTATATGTATGGTGGCAACCTCACCGCAAAAGAATGCGACATCATTGGCTGTAAAAGCGACGGCGTCTATGCAACGTGTGGCTTTGTTACCATGACGGGTTGCATCATAACTGGCTGCAGAAACGAGGGTTTTGATGCCGAGGGATGCGTTGCCACCTTAACCAACTGCGTCATAAGCAATTGTGATTGCGAAGGCGTAGAGGTTGACGAGAGTGTTATTACCATAAAGGGATGCATCATTACCGGATGTCGTGAACAAGGTGTCTATATATATGACGAGGAGGCACTTGTTGACATTGTGGATACCACGATTACGGGCAACACGGCTCCAGCATACAATGAATCTGGGGACCCTTATGTAGGTGCAGGTATTTGTGTAAAGAGGGGAGAGCTCTCGCTTGGTGGTGCCGTGGAAGTATACAACAACACAGTAGCGGGAGCGCCATCCAACCTGTATGTTGCGGCGACGCATCCGGTTACGATTGTTGGCACGCTAAATAACAACAA
>JAUMWL010000217.1 GCA_030529665.1 Coriobacteriales bacterium | reverse complement strand
TTCGTATACAATGACGATAACCTACGATGAGAACGGCAACATCGAGGAAGTAGAACTGGCATAGTAGTGTACAACTAATCAAGTCAGCGTACGACAAAGGCTTGTTGGGAAGAAGTTCCTTCTAGTCATGGAAAGAAGCCAACCCCGCAAATAAACGTGGGGCTGGCTTCTTGTTTCGCAGCAACGCCTAACGCTGTGCACCTATGCCATTACGATGCGGTATATGTGAAGCTAGGAGCGTCACCATTATCCTTTACGGTTACGGTTACTGTACCGGGACCCCAATCACCAACTGTGATGTCGGCAATCTTGGGGGCTTCACCTTCCCAGCCAGTCTTTGTTTGGTTCAGTGTTACAGTCTTTGTAGCTGTTACTACACCCGCGCCAGTCTTGTCAACTGTAACATCATTTGCGGTTTTAACCCCGCTCAATACGGATGCGGAGCACTCAGCGTAGGCAGAGCGGACATTTGCCATGTCCGTGGCCTCGCGGCTCTTCTCCAGCTGGCTGGTGAAGATTGGGATCGCGATGGCGATGAGCACCGCGATGATGGCGACGACGATGAGCATCTCCATGAGGGTGAAGCCCTTGGCGCCGCGCTTCTTCAGCTCCTCCTTGCGGAGCTTCAGGTAGTCTTTCATGATCCACTTGAGCGTAGTAACGCGAGAAAGAGGCTTCGGCAATGTCGTTGCAAACCGGGCAGAACGTAGCTTATACAGAGGCATTCGCTGCCCATACGCTGTACTCGTAATACTGCACGTCTGGCATTCAACCGCAAATTGGTGACCGTGAATCAGAGAACGCATGCCTCGAATTCACGGTCACCAAACGACGTCCTGTAGTGCACAGTCCTTCTCATTAGTCCAATCTGATGCAAAGCCCTAAGACCACTTGGCTGCTACTTCCCCATCCCCAGCACTTGCGAAAGGGTAAGGTCGATGGTCCCCTTGGTGGACGTGTTCTGCATCCTTACCACAATTCTCAGAGCACCGTCTGGTACCTTGGCGCCGTTCTTCAGCATCTTGTTGGTAAGCCCGCCGTTTATCGAGACCATGGAGACTATCTTTTGGACCTTCCAGCCCTTGGCAGGCGTGATGCTGATCTTCTTGTTCTTGAGCTTGGCGAAGTCTGTGTCGAAGGTGTTCTGCTTGTTGAACTTGCCTGCAAGCTTCTTTGTACCGATGTTGAGCTTCTTTACCGGATTCGTGTACTTCTTTACCCTTACGGTCGCCTTGTATGTCTTTCCCTTGTACTTGTAGGAGACTTTGCCCGTGCCGAGACCAGACGCTTCGACGAACAGGTAGCCTTCGTCAACTGCGCCGTAAGTGTTCACGGCCAGAATCTTTTGGATTTTTGGGTGCATGTAATCGGTCAGCTTGCCTTTGTACGTGTAGCTCTTGCCAGCGCTGTAGGGCTTGGCGGTAGAGTTGCAGTACAAAGTAACGTTGCCCTTGAGCTCCGAAATCTTGAACGCGAACGGGTCCGTCCCTGCCAGCGCGGGCCTTACGGCAATAAGCAGCGCGAACACTGCGGTGACGCATAGCGACGCTAGCATCACAAGACGTCTGTTTCTCTTGGTTGCTTTCATGGCACAATCCTTTCTCCCGGAGGCCGTTACCCTACCCTAAGAATATACATAGATTTTCATACAAGTATAGGCAGTTACGCGAGCGGCCCTGGCGATGCGTATTCCGCTTGCAAAGTAATGGTGGAGGGTTACATGGCCCTTGATTTGTTGTTGGATGAGACGCGTGGGTTGCCGACGAGCTTATCATGCAGATCGTGCGCTTTGTCAGATTCATAAGGCTAGAGCATGATCGCGACAGGGGTTCCGAATCCGAAGGTGCCCGGGTTGCTGTAAGCACAAAGCGCGTCGCTGGCAAGCGTCGTGGCCAAATAAAAATGGCATCTTTCTTTGACGATCTGATAGAGGATTCTACTAGCCAAAGACTGCGGGAGAAGTGGCCTCAACCGTTCTGAGACTTCGGTCAAAGGGCGAGGGAAAGCAGGCCATATATCACACGATGGTAGCTGACTCACAATAAAGTACGTTTGGACGCACTACGCTTTGGCCACTTAGCTAGTCCTCACCATCGGCCAATCCGCTAGCGTCGAACCACCTTGACGTTGCCCTTGGCAGTGAAGTCTCAAATCTGGTAAGCCATTCCAGTTTTGTGACAACATGCTATCATGGACAAGACCAAACCAAGAAAGGCGGAATCGATGTACATAACGCGCGCCCAGGAAAGCCTCGTGCTCCGCTACTCCAGCATCTTCAAGGTCGTCGCCGTCACAGGACCTCGCCAAGTTGGCAAGACCACCATGCTGCGCCACCTCATCGAGGTCCAGGACAAGGGCGGGCACAGCCGCAACTACGTGTCGCTAGACAACACGGCGCAGCGCCAGCTTGCGAAGTCAGACCCAGAGCTGTTTCTGCAGCGGTTCAGGCCGCCCGTGCTCATAGACGAAATCCAGTACGCACCGGAGCTGCTTCCCTACATAAAACTCGCTGTGGACGAGTCGGACGAGACGGGACTCTTTTGGATAACCGGTTCGCAACCGTTCCACCTTATGAGGCACGTGTCCGAGACGCTTGCCGGTCGCGTGGGAATCGTGGAGATGCTAGGACTGTCGAACGCCGAGCGCGCCGGAGCCGAGTCGGAGCCGTTCCTCCCAAGTCCGAGCTACTTCGAGAGAAGAGTCCAGGCGACGCATGAGCTGGGCTCCGCCGAGGTCTTCTCGCGCATTTGCGCAGGCTCGTTCCCAGGCATCGCGACGCTTCCCGAGGACGTTAGGCCCGCGGCGTATGACGCACTTGTGGACACCTACCTCATGCGCGACATCCGCGACCTCTCGCAGGTGGCGGACGAAATGAAGTTCGGGCGGTTCTTGGTTGCGGTGGCCTCGCTCACAGCGAGGCCCGTGGTCTATGCCGAGCTCGCGCGGATGGCGGACGTGGACCAGAAGACCGCGAAGGCATGGCTTTCGCTCTTGGTGAGCTCGTATCTTGTGAAGGTCGTGCAGCCATATGCAAACAGCATACTCAAGCGGCTGGTTAAACAGCCGGTCATGCACTTTACGGACCTTGGCCTCGCGGCGCATCTTGCAGGCTGGAGCACTCCGCGCGCGCTTGAGATGGGTGCGTCTAGCGGGCACTTCTTTGAATCGTATGTCTTTGGGGAAATCTACAAGAGCTTCGTAAACGCGGGCAGGCGGCCTCCGATCTGGTTCTTTAGGAGCAATGACAGAAGGGAGATAGACTTTCTGTTGGAGATGGATGGGGTGCTGTACCCTGTGGAGGTAAAGCAAGGCGCGAATCCCGTGGAGCACGACGCGAGGCACTTCAAGGCGCTTGGCCCCTTGGAGGCGGAAAACCTGCCGCTCGAGCTCGCATCTCTTCGCAGGGAGGTGGGGGTTGGCACCATAGTCTGCCTAAATCCGCAAACCTACCCCATCAACAGGTCCGTGTGGACCTTCCCCGCTTGGGCGATTTGAGGTTACGAACCTCACCTCCGTCTGCTGGATGAGAAACCCTCTGGAGCACTGTTTCCCGGAAACGGTGTTCCACTCGTTGATTGAGACGGACGGAAGAGGGTGCAATATGGCGCGATCTCGTTATTACTCGGGACGGCAAAGAATTACCTGACGGTTATGTATTTCTGATTTCGGCTATTGGGCTTATCGGGTATTGTCCTTGCAATCCTGCCGAGCTCAAGAAGCTTCTTGAGCTGATTCCTAACGCTCTTGATGTCCCTCAGGCCCAAATGCTCCATTATTTCCCGGCTTCCCTTGGGCTCAGTACAGAATTCAACTATTCTTCGTCCGGTTGCATTCAGTGCGTCACTATGGTCAAACATGCGAGCAGTCTCGGATAACATGCTCATAAATAATTGAGCGCATCTTCGCCGCGCG
>JAUMWL010000216.1 GCA_030529665.1 Coriobacteriales bacterium | reverse complement strand
CCACCCATGCTCATGTTTATTACGCGAATGTTGTATTCATCCTGATAGTCGATTGCATGTTGGAAAGCCTTGAGTAAAGCAGTCGATGGTGCCTGAACCTTGTCGTACGAGTAGCAGCGCATGGGTATGAGCTGCACGTTGTTTGCCACGCCTGCGATGCCCACACCGTTGTTCTGCTCGGCCGCTATGATTCCCGCCACATGCGTACCATGGTCATATTCTGTTGGTCCTGCCTTAACGTCCGCAAGCTTATCGAGGTCCTTCCCTGCAGCATCACGATACGCGTTATATGGAGAACCTTCTCCTCGTGCAATGACGTCATCCAAGTCCTCGTGGTCGGTGTCCACGCCGCAGTCCAACATGGCCACGCCAACCGTCGTAAGCGAAGAGCCGGCGCGCCGCCACGCTTGGGGAACGTTCATACTCTGAAGCGCCCATTGCCAGGGATAGTACGGGTCATTTACCGGCGGAGTCTCGTCCTCCCGGGCGTCCCCTTGGGCATCCTCCTGAACGGTAACGTCTGACACGGAATCGAGGTCATCGTTGGCCTCGATCGCCTGGTCGTTTTGTGCGGTCTTATCCGCCGCATCTGCGGCATCCTCCGCATCCGCCTCGCCCACCGCATTCGCCTCGTCGACGGATTCCACCGTGGTCGAGTCGGATTCCCCAACGAGCTCCAGCTTCTCGTCCTCAGCCGCATCTGTCGATTCAGGCTCCGGCTCCTCTGGGCCCAAGGCTTCTTGGTCCGTCAATGCCGCATCCGGCTCCATACCCCACTCATCATCTTCGGTAATCTGATACAGATAGTCGGGCTCGGCGCCTTCCACACCGCGAGTTGCCAAAAGCTCGTTTACCGCCTCCTCAACCGTCGATTCCGGCAACACGTCAAACTCAACCGTGTCATCCGTTATCCACCTGAGCGAGTTGAGGTCAACCGTCTGCACCCCCTCGTCGGACAGCCGCCCAATAAGGTCCTGAGTGTCCGTGCCCTTCTGCACGCTGACTAGGACAACGTTGGGCACATAGTCTGCCCCCGCCGGCATGCTAAAGAGCTCTATCGCACTGGACTCGTCTACCATTACGCCTTCGCTCGTCATTATCACAGGCTCAGACGAGGCGTTGTTATCGTTAGCATCGACCACCGGCACGTCCGACTGCTGCGTGCGCTCTATTGACAAGCCCTCCTCAGACGAATCGTTACGCGCCGCCACATGCTCCCCTGCTTCGAGACTCTTGCTTGCGGTGGACTCTGCAATTTGCGCTTCTTCCTGCGCCTTCTTTTGTTCGGGCTCTTGCCTGGAGTCATCTTTGACGTCTGATGCCAGAACGACGGAGTCTGCGGCTGGACCTGTCTGCACCACATCTTGCCCACGCATGGCACCCATAGCAAGGCAAAGGCCAGCCACGAAGCAGCACCCAAGGACCGCCAACCATACGGTCCGGCGGCGCGTCTCGTCCCTATTGTTACTACGACGACCGACCACAGCAGCTCCTTCAATAGACAATCAGATTGTATGGTATTGCTTGTACCCACGTCGTCTGGTGAAGCGTCACAGCAAACAAAACATGCATTTTGCGACGCTGCACGGTGGAGGCAGCAAACAATTTGGATGCCGTGATTAAGGCGCCATATAGCTCTGCGTCATGCAACCTCGTCATATCTCAACGGTCGGGCGGACTGGCAACGATGACACTCGTCGTCATGCAGCATGGCATGGCAACTAGCGTGCTGTCTTTTGGAGCAGTGTGGGTGACGCAGCGACAGACGTGCTGTGATTGCGACCAGTGTGGCTCGTCGACCCACACAGCTCGCAATCACAGCACGCGCGCCCCAGCTGGGCCCACACAGCGCGTAATTACAGCACCCAACCGGCCGATCGACCCACACAGCTCGCAATCACAGCACGCCTTCACACGCATCAAGGCCTCCCTAAGGTACATACCCATGTTTCGCGCAGGGCGTCACATCACACAGTGCCGGTCCAAAGGCCAGCACGGCGACGGTTGCCACCGGAAACGCCGACACGTCGGTGCCAATCGTGGTCTAAAGGCAAAGAGCTCTGTCTCCCGCCACGTCTTGCGCGTATTGCGTGATGCGCCTCAAAACCCAAACGGTCTCCATACGCCAACGGTATTATTCCTGCACATTGCGAAGAAGGGAGTATACATGAACCGAGTCTTTTGCTTTACACGACGTATATCTACTCTTTGTGTTGCCGTGGGCCTCGTCTTGGCCACCCTGCCCGCACCGGCCCTTGCCGACGCGTCGCGCGTGGTCACCTTGGGCGCCGACCTCTCTGCCGAGCAGCGGGAAACCGTGCTCAAGTTCTTTGGCCTTACCGAGGACGACCTCAAGAACCTCGCGGTGGTAACCGTGACCAACGCCGACGAACGCGCGCACCTGTCGAGCTCCATCGACCTGGGCGTGATTGGCAACAAGACCTATTCCTGCTCGTACATCCAGCCCACCAACTCGGGCGGCATCTACGTGCAAACCGCAAACCTCACCTATGTTACCAACTACATGCTGTACAACGCCCTGCAGACCGCCGGCGTAAAGAACTGCAACCTAGTGGTTACCGCGCCTTTCTTGGTCTCGGGCACCGGCGCGCTTACGGGAGTGTTTATGGCCTACGAGGCGCAAGGCCAGACCCTCGATGACGCCAAGGAGGAGGCCGCGACCGAGGAGCTGGTAACCACGGCCGACCTTACCGAGACCTACGGCAGCGACGTGGCGGAGGTCATCTCTGACATAAAGGACGAGGTCATCTCCACGCCGGGTGACATGACCGACGACCAGATTCGCGAAATCATAAAGCGCGTGGCGGCAGCCAAGGGCATACCCATAACCGACGAGGACATCGACCGCATCATGCAGCTCGTAAGCCGGCTCCAACAGCTTGACTACGACACGGACGCGTTCAACACCACCTTGGCCGACTTTGAGTCCAAACTGCAGGAGGTTACCAGCAAGGCCCAGGAGGCCAGTGGCATCCTGGATACCATTGGTGGATTCTTCCAGGGTATTATCGACTGGTTTACGAGGCTCTTTAATGGCGGCAACACGCCCACGGTTGAGGAAGTGTCGCAATCCGCCCAGGATTTCTTCAGCGACTTTAACACTGACGTATTCCAGTGGGACAACGCAAGCAGTTCTGAGTAAGATATTTGGAATCTGGGTATAATGAGTTAGCATACTATTACCCAAACAGAAAGGAATGCCATGTCTGTATACGACCACGTAGCGATAAAGCCCGACGGCACCGAGGTTCCCCTGTCGGATTACTCCGGCAAGGTCCTGCTCATCGTAAACACTGCCACCGGCTGCGGCTTTACGCCTCAGTACAACGAGCTTGAAGCTATGTATGCCAAGTATCGTGACCAAGGTTTCGAGATTCTTGACTTCCCGTGCAACCAGTTTGCCAACCAGGCACCAGAGGACGACGAAGAAATCCATCAGTTCTGCACCCTTAAGTTTGGCACCGAGTTTCCCCAGTTCAAGAAGGGTGACGTAAACGGCGACAACGCAAATCCCCTATTTGTGGAGCTCGCAACCGCCAAGCCGTTTGCTGGGTTCACCGGCCCAAAGAAGCTCGTTATGGGACCCGTTTCAAAGAAGGTAGACGCTGAGTTTGGCGACAAGGCCTACATAAAGTGGAACTTTACCAAGTTCCTCGTCTCTCGTGACGGACAGATAGTTGAGCGCTTTGAACCCACGGTAAAGATGTCCAAGGTCGAGGAGGCCGTTGCCGCACAGCTCTAGCATATTTGGCACACCCATTCCTGGTATGGGTGTGCCCTTTTTTATGCCACTGGCCGAAAAGGTCATGCACATAACTAGAAACAGAGTGGCACCCGTACGGTAGTCTTGAGTCACCGGATAAGAACGAGGAAAGGGACACAACATGGCACTACC
>JAUMWL010000215.1 GCA_030529665.1 Coriobacteriales bacterium | reverse complement strand
TAGGTGAGGTAGGGGTTGTCCCACTCGCCCAGCACGCCCAGGCGCTTGAAGCCCTTGCGCTGGGTGTCCACCTGCTCCACGGCCATCTTGCGGCACAGCTCGCGGATCTTGCTCGTGGGGAGCTCGCGGAACTTCTTGCCGCCCACCATGTCCTCCACCTTGCGCTCGATGGGCAGTCCGTGGCAGTCCCAGCCGGGTACGTAGGGGACCTCGCGGCCCTGCATGATCCAGTAGCGGTTGATGATGTCCTTGGAGATCTTGTTCTGCGCGTGGCCCAGGTGGATGGGGCCGTTGGCGTAGGGCGGGCCGTCGTGGAGCACGAACCTCTCGTGCCCCTCGTTCTTCTTTAGGGCCAGCTGGTACACGCCCGCCTCTTCCCAGGCAGCAAGGCGCTTGGGCTCGTTCTGGGCAAGGTTAGCGCGCATCGCGAACTGCGTGCGCGGCAAGTTGGTTGTCTTCTTGTACTTGTTTGCCATCCGTGAGCATCCTTCCTGCGCATGAATACTGACACGGTGGGCAATTTTAGCATGCTTACGAACCGCATGCAGGCCAAATTACGCCATTTGCCGAGAACTTTTTTCGTTTGTTGCCGTTTGGATGCCAAGCAAAGGGGAGTATCCCCATCGCTTGTTACTCGTCCTCAAGGATCTCTTCGTAGAACTCGGTCCCGTCGTCCAGTCGCACCATGCCAATGCGACCCCAACCGGCACCACCAGCGGCACCGCAGTCTATGGCCCAGCGATCGGCCACGCCACCCGTTGCATCGGTGGCACCAAGGTGCATGATCTGGCACTGGCCTTCCTCGTTGCGAGCCGGACGGTCAAAGACGTCTGCCAGGTTCTCCACATATGGCACGGGAGTATGCCCCGCAATCACAATGGGCCCGTTGCCCGCCTCGTCCAAAAAGCCCGTAGGATTGCCCCAAAACTCGTCGCGAATCCAAAGAACGTCCTCGGGGTTCTGATAGCGCAGCAAGGCCTCCATGGTTACGTCGGTCCAGCGACTCCTTGCCGAGAAGTTGAGCGGCCTAAGCCCTGCATGCACCAGTATGTAGGTCTTGTCGGCTACCGTAATGTGGCTCCCCAACAACAGCTCGTCAACCCACTCCACAAGCTCGATACGTGCCTGGGTATCCAGCTCCAGCAACCCCTTTTGCGTGGTATAGCCGCCATTCATGTCCCACTGAAAAAGAAGCGTGTCGTTGTCGGGGTTCTTGAAGCAATCCATCATCATGTCCTCATGGTTGCCCATAAGAACATGGCCGTTTGTGAGGTTCTTGCACGTCTGCATAACCGCCACGGGATCGGGCCCGCGGTCGACCATGTCTCCCAGCACCCAGATCTCGTCTTCGTCGGCAGGCGACACCCGCTCGAGCAAGCGCTCCAACGCACGGTGATGCCCATGCACATCTGAAAACACATACGTAGCCATGTGAATTCCTCCCGCAAAGACTGTACCCAAACTCACGCCCACGGGCAAGGACCATGCTCCCTTTTGGGCGGGTGCGCTAATCTAAATACACATAACAACTATGAGCAGATAGGGGCTACCCCTTTTGGCTCATCTGCGGCGACGCTTCCAGAGCACCCGATGCTGCCATGCGCTGAGGTAGCCAACCTCCACCATGCGACCCTGCGGCCAGAGGCCCACGGAAGCAAGCTCTATGTAGCGAACCAAGCGACCCATGGTTGCGTCGAAGCGCTTCTTCTTTAACGCGCACTCCCACACAACCAGTACCGTCCAGCCCGCCTCCACCAGGTCGCTATGGTTGCGTGCGTCTCGCGCCTTGTTTCGTGCGAACTTGGCATCCCAAAACTCAACGTTGCTCTTTGGCCTGGACAGGTTGCAGTGCGGGCACCTATGCCAAAAGCAGCCGTTAACAAAGATGGCGATCTTTCTTCCGGGATAGCATATGTCGGGACGCCCCGGGCACTTCTTCCAATGCAGTCGGTATCCCGGAAGCCCGGCTTCGCGCAAGGCTTGCCTTACCAGCAGCTCTGGTTTGGTGTTCTTGCTCTTGTTCGCCTGCATAACATGGCGAGTTGCCGCACTTACGCCTTCCATTGACAGCCTACATCTGCGCCAGGAGCGCCTCGATGTCGGCCGCGATGTCTTCTGGGGTAAAGTGGTAGATCTTAAAGAACTCCTCGGTGGGAACGCGGTCCAGGAACTCCTTCTTGCCTCCGTAGCACAAGACACGCATGGGGGTCTTGCCAAAGTAGCGCGCCACCTTTTCGCCAAAGCCTCCGCACAGTATGCCCGCCTCGAGCGTCACCACCATGTCGTGATCGCCAAGCAGGCTGTCGAGCAGGGGCTCGTCAAAGCTCGAGTAGTTGAGCGCCTCTATTATGGAGGCAGAGATGCCGTCGCGCTCATGCAGCAGGCTCGAAGCGCGGTGAGCCAGCTCCACGGTGCTGCCAAGGCTCAAGAACGCAATGCCCTTGCCGCGCTCAACCACGTGCCACCCGCCTGGGCGCTTGGGATTGAACGCGTGGTCGCTGCCGCTAAGGACCTTCTCGGGCACGCGAATGACAACGGGACGCTCGCTTTGGTCTATGGACCAGTCAAGCATGCTGAGGTACTCCTGCCTGGTGGCCGGCGCAAGGCAGGTGATTCCTGGCACATTGCCGGTAAGCACCACGTCAAACGTCCCGGCATGGGTCGCGTCTATGTCATAGAATCCGGCGCCAAATATGAGTACCGTGGCGGGGCTGCGATTGAGCCCCAGCTCCTGCACAAACTGGTCAAACGCGCGCTGGGCAAAGGTCGCCATCACCATAAAGACCGGCTTGGCCCCACCGCGGGCAAGACCGGCGCTAAAGGCTGCGGCGTGCTGCTCGGTAATGCCCGTATCCACAAACTGGGCACCACACGAGGCGCGAAACTCTGGGGTAAGCCCAACTCCAGACGGAGCGCCAGCGTTTACCACAACCACGCTCTTGTCTTTTGCCATCTTTTTGCTGAGGTAGTCCCGTGTAATCTGTTGATAGGTCAGAGGCACCTCTTTTGCCGCGGATGCGGATGCCTTGGGATCAAACATGGGAGGGATCATGTGCGCGGCCTCTGGGTTGCGCTCCGCCCATTCGTAGCCCTTTCCCTTGGTGGTGTGGATGTGCACCACAATGGGATGGTCTATGTCGCGAACCTGCTCAAAGGCAGCAACCAACGCCTCCACGCTATTGCCGTTCTCCACATAGCGGTAGTCAAGCCCAAGGGCACGGAAGAAGTTCTGCTCGCAGGCGCCATTGCTGGCACGAAGCTCCGCAAGGTTTGCGTACACCCCGCCCGAATTGGGTGCGATTGACATGTCGTTGTCGTTAAAGACCACGATGAGGTTGCCACCAAGCTCGGCGGCGTTGTCCAGGCCCTCAAACGCCTCGCCGCCGCTCAGCGACCCGTCGCCCAGCACGGCAATTACGTTGTGACGCGCACCTTGCAGGTCGCGTGCCTTGGCAAGCCCGCAAGCCAGGCTCACGGACTGAGAGGTGTGCCCCGCCCTAAAGAGGTCATACTCGCTCTCGTTGGGATTGGTAAAGCCCGTAAATTCGCCGTAGTGCGACTCGTCCAAAAAGGCACGTTTGCGACCGGTGAGCATCTTGTGCGTGTAGCACTGGTGGGACACGTCAAAGACAATCTTGTCGGTGGGAAAGCCAAACACGTGATGGAGCGCAATCGTTGCCTCAACAAACCCCAGATTGGGGCCAAGGTGCCCTCCCGTTACCACGACCGTGCGGATAAGGGCCGCGCGCACCTCGTCGGCCAGCTCGTTTAGCTGGGAAAGAGACAAACGACGCACATCCGCAGGACTCTGGATGCGCTGAAGAATTCCACCCATACGTCTCCTTCCCTCATGCCGTAACAAATCTATTTAACAACAATTGGCTGGCTTGGGATGCGACAAGGCAAAAGGGGACAATCCCTCCATGCCACAGCCAAGTGTGAGCAGAAAG
>JAUMWL010000070.1 GCA_030529665.1 Coriobacteriales bacterium | reverse complement strand
CAGGGCCTTTCTCCTTGGACTCTACCGCCCGCTTGGGTGCGGGACATATCGTCTATGACTTGCTTAATTGCTTTTGCCAGTGTTTCTGACGTAAGCGAGTGTTTCGCCTCTATGTATGCGTACACCGCGTCGACTGGTATCCTTGCCTTACGAGCCAGATCTTCCCTGTTGCCCTCGAAGCGGAGGTTAGGAAATGAGTCCGCATCATAGACAATGATGTCGTCACCCGCCACGTTACCCCGCTTATCTACGACGAATCCGCGACACACGCCATACTTTCTTGGGAGAATCCGCCGTAACGCCTCGCATACGGCAATCTCGAATTCAACGCCATAGTCAAAGCCGTACTCGACAGATATGCTGTCCAACTGTCTGTCAAACTCGTCGGAAATGCTCTCAACGACATTGCCATATGTATGGTCTTCCATTGCCACCCCTCCTCATTCGACACAAAGAATTCTTGGGGAATCAAGGCCGCCAGCCCTGTGTCTCCAATGTATAGGTCGCCTCTTCCATAAAAGGAGGTTCATCTTACGATCACTTAAGACCTACCATAGCGGACCGCCACGATCTCTGAACCTCCGGCATAAGGGGCTTCGGCACTACCTCGGCGAGGTCTCACCAAACCTTGACGCCCTAGTGCTAGGCAATGGTGAGGACACACCTTGAGGCGCATACTTGTCCTCATTGTCGTACCAACCGCGCGAACCATTGCGACTCTGTGCATCAAGATAGAACTCCATGACACACTCGACAACCGCATCGTCAATTCCGAAGCGCGCGAACTCTTCCGAGTAGCTTGCAAGGCCACCATTCACTATCCGATTAATCTCATCCGGTTCCATGGTCTCCGATATCACAATCGCCATTGCCCTCGAAAGGTCGTCCATATCCATATACTCCCACTTCCCGAATCATATCCGAGCCAATCGTTACACCAATTATAGGCATCAACCTCTTTCGCATGGGCCCACTCCCCCCGTCCCATCCAACTGCGTAGCAAGGAGCAAACGTGCAAGACGCAAGAAACAGACACGCGCAGCGCGACGCTTTTCCCTGAGATGTTTGTCGTGCAGCAATGCATCTCCCATTGACCACCACATCCACTCGCCACCTAACCTCCAAGCTCGCTGACGATGATATCGGCGAGTTCCTCGAGATAAAGCGGTTCCGTCTTCGAACCCTCACAAACTATGAGATAGGAATCAGGCTTTGGTTCGAAATACTCCACCTTTCTTACTTTGCGGCGTTGTCGCTTCTTCTTGAAGAGGTCATCAGTACCCATTCGATTGCTCCTCAGTCGCCAAATCTGGGCACGGCGCCAAACACACCCGCGAGATATGCGCTGTCGTAGGCTCGGTCGTTACGAATGCGATACTCCGCGAGCGAGCGTAGGTGTGACCTACCCTCTGCGTCTTTTATAGCAAACCATACCTGGTCGCGCCTGAGGTACTTCTTGTTTAGGAGCGACACGTCATGTGCTGTGAAGATGAGCTGCGCTCCGTTTTCAGACATATGGAACTGGTTCACCAGATAGCGAATCAGCAGGGGGTGCAGCTCGGCATCCAGCTCGTCGATGATTAAAGTGAGGCCGCGTTTGAGGGCTGCATCGAAGTAGTAGTACAGGGCAATCATCTTGCGTGTGCCGTCCGACTCGTCGTTTAGGGAAAGCACATACTCTTCGCCACCTTTCCCGACATGTCGAGTCCTAACCCGTACCGTGTCATCTGCCTTCTCGACCTCAAACCCCTTTATGGAGATGTCGATTCGGGCGAGATAATCAATGAGCCCTGCACCCTCATCATCATCGTAGTACTCGCCAAAGTAGTCTGCGAGCATCAGGTCGATCTGCGCGTCACACAGCATCCTACCGATAGGAAGAACCGTGGCGATTGCCGATCTTGACCGTGTGAATGAGTCCGACTTAAGGTTGAGCCTACTCAGAAACGAGAGCGCCAGGGAATCGCGTGGGATGCTCTTGGCGTATCTAGCGCACTCCCGACGCACAGACGCCCCGAACTCGATTGTATCTGCCTCAGCCCCAGATCTCTCGAGAATCGTGGTGGCTCTGCGGGTCTTCGTCCCAGACTTGTAGAAATAGAGCCACTCCGAGGTAATCTTCTTAGCGTTGTAGGTGAATCCGAACTGATACTGGCCGTCATCCTCCTCGAGCAAAACCTCAAACTCGGTATCCCCACGTCCTCTTTGCAGGGCGAAGGGATGGAAGACGCTAGCGAGGAATGGCCTGCGCTTTGGGTAAGGGGTATCGTCACCCACAAGGTCATCGTCATGCATTTTCGCATCGGATGTGCGGAAGGATTCGAGGACGATACGCATGAACGTCGTGTAAGCACTCACAAACTGGGATTTGCCTGATGCGTTTGCACCGTATAGAGCGGCGACCCTGAGCCCTCTCTCGCCACTAGGAAGGCTCTGGAGGTTGTACTCGTGCTCCTTGTAGGAGGGCACGGCCGACATGTCAAAGGTGCACTCCTCAAGGTATGGCCCAAAGTTTCTAAGAGTGAACGACAGCAGCATTTCGCCTCCTAAAGTGTAAATAAGACTGTATTTATTGTGATTGTACCGCGTATTTCCTACTTTAAACGTAGATTACCCAACAAAGGAACTACCCTTTTCATCAGAAAAGAAAACAAGATACAGTTGACCAAGCCAAGACGCATTACCAGGTAGGCCATGGAGCAGGCGATGCATACGCACGTCCCTGAGTCATTCATACCACCAGCCAACCATAGCGAGAGGATTTCACCGTGATAGCCTCATTCACCGACACGTTTAATATCGACAAGAACACGTTCGATCGCACGGGAGCCTACGACCCCGTCATCGGCGTGGACTCGCGCCTCTTTGTTGACCCAGCGCTCCTCGAGCTGAGCCAAGCGCCAGAGTTTGACAAGGCACGCCAAGAGGTTGAAAGCTACTTTGGAATCATCATTCGACTCGTTCGCGACTTGGAGTGCCAAGGTGACAGGCGTTGGAGGAAGGCGGAAAAGCTACTCACATTTACCGAGATCAGGGGCACGAGTCTCGGCTATTGCGGCGACGGTAACGCCGGGTCGGGTATCGGCCCACGTCTCAGAAAAAGCATCTTGGAGTCAATCGGAATCCTCATCGATTGCGGCATTGAGAACCCCACCGTCTTCGAGCTACTCGGGGTATTTGAGGAAGGCGTGGGATCCGACCGTATAAGCGATCTCATCACCCACATCCTGAGGAAAAGAATCGCCGGGTATACAGAAAGGGTCTCACGGAAGCTGGGCTATACTTCATCAACGATGCAATATGAGGGCCATTTGGTGCCGAGACACCCAGCACGAGACGAGCCGATACTCCTGCTGCCACGGGATATCCTGAGCCCGCTGCCCATAGCAACGGGAATGGAGGACATCGATTGGGTCTGCGCCGTCAACGAACGCGTACGCAGCGTTATTAACCAGTACTTCCCATGGGATGAGCAAAAGATCAGGCTGTCAAAGGCGGAGATAAAGAAGCTGATGCTAGAGCATCCGGAATTCGCTGCCGGTATGATCGAGACATACAGCACGATTCCTCGACATGCCTACGACTTTGTAGCAGACGATACCGGTGAAGCCTCCTGGTACCGCAACGGCCAATCCCTCGCTCGCCGCAACCCACTGGACCTGAGCATGGTTGACAGGTGCAATCCGATGGATGTGGCTAGGGCCGTGTGCAAGCAGTTCAAGCACCTCGTCGAAGACAATGGGGCCTGGCGCCTTCTTTTCAACGAGGACGAGTCGAAGCCCCGTACCGAACGCTACGCCCAGAATCTCTTTTTGGCCATATCGTCAACCTACTGCCTCGCCAACGATGTGGATATCGATGTAAGTCCGGAGCCCAACTCCGGCAATGGTCCTGTCGACTTCAAGCTCTCTCGCGGCCGGATGCGCAAGTGTCTCGTAGAGCTCAAGATGAGCAGTTCGGGACAGCTGAGACACTGTGTCGACGAACAGATTCCCTCCTACCTGCAGGCAGAGGGGACGAATCACTCGATATACCTGCTCGTGCAGACCGGCAACGAAAAACGTGTGGAATCATTCGTGGCATATTACCAAGGTCTCTCACCTAGCACGCGCAAATCAATCGAGCTTATCGTCGTCGACGCACGGCCCAAGAAGTCTGCAAGCAAGCGATAATCGGGCGTGTGTTGAGTCATACCCGAATCGTTAATACCGCAAGATAAGCCTCATGATGTGAATATAATAATAGGACGGAGCGATGAGCGCGCAAGCTCACGGCGTCACAACCACACTTTTTTGGTTGGACGGGCTTTCAGCACATCCCGTCGCAGGAGAACCACCCGTCGCTCCAGACGACATAGTTTGTGTGGTTCTTCGACCCGTGGTAGGCAATCCCATCGAACCCAATCGTCTTGCAACAGTCCGCAACGAAGCAGGGCAGGAGGTACTCCCTCGGGAGCTTGCTCGCCTGACTCTCGTCCGACAGCCTGAACCGAATCATCCTGAGGAAGGTCTTGCCCCTCTGTAGAGTATGAGAGAGGTCGAGCATGGTGATGTCCCTGCTCTTACGTGGCACGATTCGGGCGGTTTGCAGGACCTCCCCTTTTCGAAGATATTTGGTGACCTCGCTTTCTGCGCCGTCTTGCGTACTCGCGAAGTAATAACAGGCCGTACCAGGCATGTTGAACCTACCAGCGCCGGGAATCCCATGAGGAGCCGCCTTCATCTCATCGAAGGTAAATGGCATGTCATCTTTGTCCCGAGCCCGACAGTGATAGTAGACGTCTCTTTCGAGACCCGCGCTGTAGTTTCCAACTTGGTACAGATTCTTCAGCCAGTCGTAGATGCGCTTGCCTGTGCTAGCCATCATCCCCATCATCGGGGCTGCCGATAATTCCGAGACGAAATCGATGAGCTCGCTTTCGCTGAAGAGCTCAGCGTTTTCGTCACGGATGATTGCCTTGCCCGCAGATACGACGTTTAGGCCCCTCGAGTCTATGGCCGACTCGCCATGCCGAAACAGGTTGTCGCGCGTATCGTAGCTTACATCCAATCCAGTCGAAAGGTCAGCTGCGGTCTGTACATTCAGCCAATTGAGAGAGGTCTTGAAACCCTTCGGGTAAGCGATTCTATTGTCCATGAGCAAGGTCAGCTTGGAGAGCTTCATGAACGCAACGTCTGACGCGGCCAGAGTCTCTGCGGAGAGGGCCTGGCTCAACACAGAGGGCATCGCATCGTAGCGCGCCTGGGCGAAGCAATCCGTAAGGGTGGACGAAAGCTCGGTCTTTGGCATGCTACTGAGGAGGGCGGCGGTGGAGAGACTGATTTGTTCCAATATAGGCACGATTGCGAGGTTTTCGCGAGGGACAAGATTGTTATAGCGCATCGCGATGGGATGCAGTGACTCCAGCATGCGTTGCATGTTAGCGTTAAGGTCGGGGGACGAACTCTCGACCGTACGGCCAACCCCCTCCATGAAGATGCCCAGTGCCGTGAGGTTCAGCTCGCTGACGAGGTGGGAGTTCGCAGTGGAGAACTTGAGTAGCGCATCGAAATGCTGCCCGTCGTATTTGAAGTTGCCGGGTTTGCTATCGGCTTTCATGTATGAAGCTCCCAGTAGTATCGTATGAATCGTTTCGATTCTAACCCATGGTCCGTACTCATGAACAGCTAACGCCAACAAGCCTGTCTACGCAATTTTGGAAATGCAATTTGGTGTTGTGTAGGTCTGGGGAGCGCCGAAGTTGGATGAGTACAAATAGTATCTCCAAAGGCACTGGATTTCTAGGCACACCATCGATTGTAGGTATGTATGGGTTGCGGACTTCTTCACGAACAAGTACGCCGAGGATAATACGCAGACGCATGCCGAGTACCGTACGTGGCTTATTGATATTTTCGGTGTGAGTACGGCCATCCACGCATGCACGTCATCAACAGCTACTTGGAGTCTCAAGCCACCCCATCGCCGCCAGCACGCAACGAGCGCAAGCAGCAGAGACACCAGGAACAGCGCCCCACCGACGGGCACATCAGCAGCCGCTCGCACACCGCAAGCAAGGGCCCCGCCCCACGACCTCCGGCAACAATGAATGGTTGTAAAGCCCGTTCTCACGCTTGAGCACGTCCCACTCCTGCGAGCCCAGCGTGTTGCACGAGAGCTCAAAGAAGAACGACTGGTTGAAGTTCTTGGCCAGCGGGTCCCAGCACCCGCGGGTCTGGGAGAGCCACGCCCGCACGTACGTCTTGGGGTTCGCAAGGCCCGTCCTTGCCCACGCGAGCAGGAACTCCACCTTATGCTCCTGTATGTAGCCCCCGTCGGTGATGGACTCCTCCAGGTTGAGCTTAATCGGGTCTGCGAAGGCGGGCGCGTAGTACCGAGCCGACGCCACAGGCTCCACAGCAGTCGTAAGGACGTCTCGAGCTGCCTCGGGTACCTCCCCGCCCTTGCGGTACACGGCCGCCACCTACTGCAGCGGAATAGACAAAGACTCGTGAAAAACGTGCTGTATGCCCAGACACTCATCTGCCAGCTTGTTGGGCGCAAGCGACAGCACGATCGCCGCAATCAGCGACACCACGCACACGCGGGCATGCGGCATCCGCACACACGCGATACCCAAACCAATCTCAAGTGCAATCGCCACGTAGGTCCGTTGTTGCGCGTTGTGCCCACCAGCAAGCAGGCCACCACCAAGCAGACAGGCTTGTGACAGCCCTCCCAAAACCGCTCTCGCTGCACGGCAATCTCAAACAGGAGGGACACCAGCAGCAAAAGTTCATATGAGAAGGTCGTGTCCATGAGCGACATGACCGCATAGTCGCTCGCGACTGGGCACGGCGCAAAGAACGCGATCATGAACGCCGCGAAGCCAGGGTTACCCGTACCCAGCAGCTCGCTGCTCGCATTCACGCACCAGACCCGAGGAAACGTGTAGGTCGCGGGATGCACCCGAGCTTATCTCGCCACTGTTCCAAATGCAGTCAGCTACGCCATAAATTCATAGGCGCGATGTCCGCATACCGGACCAAAGGAATGAACTCACCATCTCGCGTGTAGGAATTTCCGTCGCTTCCCTTGGATACAATACCGATGAGCTCATGGCGTAAATTGAGTACAGGCCCTCCACTCATTCCTTTAATAAATGGTCTGTCCACCATAATGCCACAGCCATCAGGAGCGGTGCCAAGAACGTTTGCCGTGACTGAATATTGGCTACCGCCATCAGGATAGCCTATCGCAAGCACAGTCTCGTTTTTCTGTGGCAAGTAGTAAAGATTAACCCGTCCGATGGGAGGTACCTGCTTATCGCTAAATGAAGTCCAAGCAAGGTCGAAGCCTTCCATGACCGTGAATTGACATATGCTTAATGATGCCTTCCCTGTTCTGAACCTGAGTACAACCTCTATGTCCCCAGCACCTTTCTGTTTCGGCAGACAATGTGCACAAGTTATAAGGGTGTTATCAACACGAAATCCTGTGCCGCCGGCAATCGCGGGCAAATCCTTCCCTTCGTCGTAACACGACTCAAGCCGAATGGCATAACGGTCAGGAATGACAAAAGGTACCCGCTCCTCTGTCTGATCAGAATACATCGTCCAAAGCTTCTCGATTGGACCGTTCGTTTTACCATCCGAAGTAATTACCATTGTCAAGTATTCTAGGCGCCCCCGAATATGGTGCGCAAACACCTTCTCGCCGCAAATCTGGCCATCAATGACCAGACGATCCCGGTATATAGGATCACCAGTTAGGTATTTCTCTACTGCAGCCTCGTAGCCCTCACGTCCCCAAACGTAGAACAAGGATCTGAACTTGCGATAGGTCTCTCGCTTCATGTTGCACTTCTCATTGACAACGATTCCGTTCACGAGTTGCCGAGAGCCTTTCCATGCCACGTGAACTTTCTTTTCGTTCACCTTGAAGTAATTCTTGTGGATGATTCTCAAGATTCTTGGGTTTATACCTTCAACACCGACTTTATCCACGTCAAACAATTGCTTCGCGATATATGCACTCGTAGTCGAGAAAGTGAGGTCATCTGCATATCTGGTGTAGTCGAACTTGATTGATGAGGCGAGGTTCAAAAATGCTCTGTCCATTTTATAACAGATAATATTACTGATGATGGGAGATGTGGGAGCACCCTGGGGCAAGCAGCCCTTATAACAGACTAGGTTAGTAAGCGCGTTGGTCACTTCCAAATTAAGCCTGTAGTATTTGAGGAACAGCTGATGTACCCTGCCCGACCGTATTGAAGTAAAGAAATCCTCAAGATCTACCGTGAGGAGAAAACGCTTACGAGTGTGCATATTGGCATTACTGGCCACGCTTTTCTGCTCAACAAATCCGTGAACACACTTGGGAGGCTCATATGATTCTGACAGTTCTTTCGCGATTTTTCGTTGAATGGCTTTGAGGTCGCCACGAGGAATGCTAACGGTTCTTAACCCACCGGTTTTCTTGGGTATAGCTCTTGGTTTATAACGCTTAATCCCTGGGGCAAACGCAAGCATCGTGAGCTTTTGTAGAGGGATACCCAAAAAGGATGCCAAGTCCTCGAGGCATTCTACACCTTCGAAAATCATAGCCTGTTGAGTGGCCACAGTGGAGCCCCTTCCGAACGGGGTCAGATCATCTGACGAGCCCAACAAGGATAAACCGGAATCATCATCCCGCAAAGTGGGAACAATTCCTTTGTGGATGCGAAGCACATCCAAAGTTCGGACCCCACCGCGACCCTCCATAATGATATCAGTAGTCGCCCACATCATTGCGACGGAAATCTTTGTCCGGAACTCGAGCCATGAATAAATCCATAATATACACAGTTCGGTACAGTAGAGCTCAATGTACCCAACCGTTAGCCCAATGATTACCAATTAGGTTTGCAAACAAATGCTTTTACTCGCAGCTTAGTATCACCCTCGTTTCTAACCGGTGAGGACGTTTTGATCAAGGTGGAGTACACTTCAGACATGAATCTGCTAGAACCAAAAGTCCTGACGCTTGATGGAGGAAATAAAGTCACCATCAGTATCGGGATGCTGGGGAAATGCAAGAATCTATGATGATTATTCCGAGCTATATCGGCACCCGTTCCAGAGCGTCGGTCCAGCGTTCCAAGCATCGGCACCCATTACGGGTACCGGCACCCTTTACGGGCAACCGGCACCCATTTCATGATGTCGGTACCACTAAAGTTCGCGGTATGTTCCCCACTCCCCGTCGTCAAACGCGTCTGGGTGGGAGAGCGGAAGGACGGTCACCTCGTCGTCGTAGATTGTGGCAAAGGTCCCGTATCCGACGTACTCGTGTGCCGTGCGCACCGCAAGCTCGAAGAGAGCGCCGTATGGCGAGGAATCTATGTCTACTGGGGCGATTTGCGCCGTTGCGGCGTCGACAATCAGGTCCTCGAGTTCCTGCGGGACGGGCATCCACAGGTGCTGCGAGCACACCTTGCGCAACGCGCGCCTAATTCTTCTTTCGTTTGGCATATTCCCTCAGCTCCTCGTCCATGCATCGTTCGCGCATCGACACCTCCCCCTTGAGCTCGATGGCGTAGGCGTTGTTCTTGAGGCGATCCACGATGGATTCGGCGGCGGGGTAGTCCCCCATGCGGGACGGCCACCCCTCCACGCGGTACTGGGCGCAGACCACGGTCGACTTCCTGGCCCGGGTCCGCGCGTCGACGACGGCGAACAGCTCGTCGACCGCCTCGGGCTTGGTCTCCTTCAGGAGCCAGTCGTCTATGACCAGGAGCAGCTTTGTCTTCAGCTGCTTGGTGCGCTTGGCGTGCGCGATGGGGTCATAGCGCAGCGTGCCGAGCTCGTCCACCATCTCCGGCATCGAGACGCACTCCACGCGGTAGAGCTGGCGGCAGGCCGAGAGGGCGAGGGCCGACACGAGCCACGACTTTCCCGCCCCGGAGGCGCCGAGCACTATCACGTTGTGCCCCTTGGCTATGAAGGCGCAGGTCGCGAGCCTGTCGATGAGCCCGATGTCGAGCTCGCGGTCGGCGTCGGTTATGAGGTCCTCGATGTGGGCGCCCGGGCACGGCAGCCTCGCCGCCCTTATGAGGTTGTTGACCTTGGTGGTCATGCGCTCCTCGTAGAGGCGGTCGACCAGGATGTCGAGCCACTCCTCCTTGCTGAGTCCCCCGGCGGAGCCGTCGATCGAGGCGGCGGCGTCCACGAGCGCCAGGTCCCGCCGACCGGCGCGCGTCGACTGGTCGGGCTGGGCGAGCAGCGCCCTGACCGCGTCGCGCGTCAGGCCCTCGACGTGCTTCTTCGGGGCCTTGCGCTTGGGCACGCGGGCGGCCTCGCCCTCGAGGTGGGCGAGGGAGACGTCGTGGCGGGAGACGTATCTCAGGAAGACCCGCAGGGACGACAGCCTGACGTTGCAGGTCTGGGGGCTGCATCCGCGCTCGTCGGAGAGCCATCTCAGCCAGGCCTCGACCCTCGGCTGGGAGAAGTCGTCGGCCGCCAGCGCCGGCGGCGTGACGCCCAGGCCCTCCAGCCACTCCATGTACAGGGAGAGGGCGGTGCGGTAGCCCCTCAGCGTGTGCCCGCTGGACGTGAGGTGCGCCGGGGCGTAAGAGCAGAGGAAGTCGTGGACGTGGCGCGCGATCGCCGCGCCCTCGCCGCCGGCCATCACAGCACCTCCGGCACCACGTCGTCGAAGCCCGGGCCCGACACCCGCTGCATCAGCCCCGCGAGCGAGGGCACGAGGGAGTAGTACCCCTGGGCCGTGACGTCGACGGACGTGTGCCCCATGCTCTTGCTTAGCAGCTCCAGGTCGTCCAACCCGTCGATACCCCTTCCCACCAGCTCGTTTATGTTCTCGATGGCATATGCGTGGCGGAGCATGTACGGAGTGGCGCGCTCGTCGGAGACGCGCGACCAGAGGTCGCGGAAGCGCTTGGCCACCCACTGGCGGGTGAGCGGACCGCCCCCGTCGTTGGGGAAGAAGTGGGTCCGGCCGGGCATCAGCTCCTCCATGCGCGCGTCGTACTCGCGCATGATCTCGGCCATCGACGGGTGCAGCGCCACCAGGCGCTCGTTGAGCCCCTTGCCCTCGACGATGCGCAGCACGCCGCGCTCCAGGTCGGCGTTCCCCCTGCGCATCAGCCTCGCCTCGGTGGTGCGGATGCCCGAGCTCCAGAGCAGGCGGTACAGCACCGGGAGCGTCCACTTGGTGCGCAGCGCCCTCGAGCGCGGCATGTTGCGCGCGGGTCGCCACGAGTCGCACTCCGCGAAGAACGCGGAGAGCTCGGAGTCCGTGAAGGCGTGCGCCGCCGCCGGCTCCCTCTCGCTCGGGAGCTCCGGCACGCGCGCGTCGGTGAGGCCGCGCCCCCTCAGGAAGCGCACCATCGACACGACGGCGTAGCAGCGCGAGTGAATAGAGGCTCGACGCCTTGAGCCCGCCGTACGGCCACTCGTGCGAGAGGAAGACGAACGGGCTGTCGCTCGGACCGCGCTCGCCGGACACGTAGTCGTAGATCGCGTTGCCGACTGCCGCGGTGAGTGGCAGCACCACCTCGGAGCCGGTCTTCTGCTGCACGAAGGCGATGCGGTCCAGCTCCCAGTCGACCGACTCGACGCGCAGCGAGGCGGCGTCGCAGGCGCGCATGCCCGTGCGCATCATGAGCGTCACGATCGCCCGGTCACGCGCGGACAGGCCCGACGAGGGGTCTGAGAGGGCTTCGGCCACCCTGGCGAGCTCGTCACCCGTCAGCGCGTCGCCGACCTTGCGCCAGGCCCTGGGCAGGGGGACGAGCGACAGCAGGCGCAGCTGGCCGGATCCCTCGAGCACCGACCTCACGCGCTGGACGTGGCTGTGCCCCAGGACGGGCCTCCCGTCTGCGTCGGCGAGCACGCGGAGCACGTCCCCCTCCTCCACGTAGTCCGGTCCGGCGCACCCCAGGCCCTCGAGCTTCAGGAAGAAGCTGGCGGCGTTTAGCACCTCGTTCCGCACCGTCGTGGGCTTCTTGGCTGCGGCCGCCCCGCTCGACGCGTAGCTGTCGCACACGGCGCGGAACCCGCTTCCGAGCAGGTCGTATGCGTTCGTCTTGACATGCCTGCGGGCATCGGTCGTCCTAGGCAGGATGCCCTCCTCGTCGTACTGGCGCAGTATCTCTATGTACACCCTCAGGTGCGCGCGGGCCCGCGGACCTCGAATTCCGTCCGCCCAGGCGAGTGCGTCGTCCCATCCGTCCCACGAGGGCATCAGGGGCAGCATCCTCCTGAGGCACTCGCCAACCCTCCTCGCGTACGTCTTGGAGTAGCCCGCCGAGAGCATGTGCTCCTGGAGCCTCGGGAACGAGGCCTCGATCCTTGTGGTATCCATGTATCGACCTCCTTGGTATTCGCCAACACCACGGGGTCAACGCTATGCGAAATCCCGACCTTCCGCACGCGCGCGGACCCCCTGCCAGCGGCCTTGCGCGAAGGTCGGGATTTCCGAGAGGGCGGCATTTCTGAGATCATGGACGCGTTTGCGCACCCCGGGCTCCTCGATTCCGGCCAGGTACTTCAGCGAGAGGAAGCCCTGCTGAAGCCACGACTTCGCGTGGTGGGTGGCGCGGGTGCTTTCGAAGAACCACTCGCGCCTGCCGGCCGAGTCGTCGTAGCTGCGGAGATGCTCGACCATCTCGTCGGACACCGGGACGAGGCGACCTTTGCCGCTCTTGCTCGTGGCGACCGCCAACACACCGGACGTGAGGTCGACGTCCGCCCTGCGCAGGAGTCGGGCCTCGCCGTGGCGCATTCCCGTCGAGTACAGGAGACGGATAACGCATGGCAGCATGGCCCTCTTCGATGCGTCTCGTCCGCGCGCGGCGGACGCCATCTCGTCCGCCGCGTCGATGAGGGAGGCGACCTCGTCCCGCGTGTATATGTAGGGAACGTAGTCCGACTCGTGCGCCGGCACGCCCCTGGGGATCACGAAGGCATCGAGGCCACGACGGGACATGTGCTCGCCAAGCGCCCGCACCGGCGAGACCCTCCTCGCCTGCGTGCTCGCGCTCTCGCCCTCCCTCCTCTCGGCCCAGAGCATCGCCATGTCCCTCGTCAGGGAAGTCTCGTCGGGAAAGCGCTCCGAGCATAGCGCGTCGAACGCGGCGAGGTGTCTCGCCGACTGGACGTATGGGTAGCCGAGGGCGTTCTTCTCGGCAATCAGCGCCTCGATGTGGGGCGCAAGGCCGCTGCGGAGTCGCAGGCAAGGCATGGTCATCGGGAATCGCCTCCCTTCGGGAGGCCGAGGCAGCACGACCGCAGCCCCTCGACGTCGAAGGTCACGTAGGACACCGCGTTCTCGACCTTGGAGTGACCGAGCGCCGCCGCTATCGTATCGGCCGTGGCGCCAGATCGCAGTAGCCCGGTCGCCGCCGTGTGACGCATGCGGTGCAGGCCCGCGCGTCCAGTGATGCCGGCGGCGTCGTAGTACCTCTTGGTCATCTTGTGGAGGCTGTGGCCGTGGGCGAAGGGCTCGTACGGCGCGTGATGGACTAGGAAGACCTCGTCGCACCCGGACTCGGGCCGGCCGTGCAGGACGTAGTCGGCGATTGCCGCCAGCGTCGCGTCGCCGACGGGCAGCACGTCCGTCCTTGGGGCCTTCGTGCGTCGGACGGTGACGGTCCCATCCTCCCAGCCCACATCGGTCAGTCTCAGCGCCACAATCTCCGAGCTTCGAATCCCCGTGCCGGCCGCCAGCATGATGATTGCGAGGTCACGCTTGCCCATCGCGGTGGTATTGTCTATGGCCTTGATCACCCTGGCCACCTCGTCGTCCGTGAAGGAGGCCACCGGAGCTGAGCGGAGTCCGCGGCCTCGCGGCACCCAGCCGCTCGTGCCGCAGACGAGGCATCGTGCCTCGGCGAACGAGAGGACCGAACGCAACATTGTCAGCTCGCCCGCCATTCCCGAGGCGGCATGCAGCGCGGAAGCCCACGTCACGAACTCCGAGATATCCTCTGGCCCGACGTCCGCCAGCGACGACAGGCCACGCTCGCGCAGGTGGGAGAGAAAGCGGTAGGTATACCCGGACCACTTGGTGACGGTCGCCTCCGCGAGGCCCCTCCCGCGCATGTCATCGATGTAGGCGGCCAGCTCGTTGTCAAATTCGCCGCCAATGGGGTCCCGCCAAAGCCTCTTGGCGTAGGAGAAGTCGACGTGCCCGGTCTCGAGGAAGCTGGTGATGTAGCGCGCGTGCCTGCGATGCGCCGAGCATACCTTGCGGGACACCCCCTTCTCCTCGAGCGCGGCGACGTATGCCTCGATGGCCGTCGGGACGTCCGGCCCCGGGCCGGTTTCGGGCAGCCGCCTTGACACCGACCTGCAAAACGTGAGAAACTGTAGAACTGCACACTCGCAGAGCCATTTCTGGCCTCGCAAAGCAGATTAATTCA
>JAUMWL010000007.1 GCA_030529665.1 Coriobacteriales bacterium | reverse complement strand
AGTGGCGTAAGGCCGAAGAAGAACGATTGGCAAAAGAGAAGGCCGAGCGCGAGAAAGCAGAAGCTGAAGCTCGCAAGGCGACGGCCGTCAGGCATGCCGATTTTGTGTTGGCCATGCCAAGCCCCAACCCGAAGGCCTTGAGAGAGGCTCTTGTAGACCTTCAGTCTTTGCCACAGGATGATTACGAAGTCAAGCGGCTCGAAGAGAGGCTCAAGAGCCGATTGCGGCTAGTGGGCATTCGTCAAGTCGTTCCGCCGTTTGCCGTGGTTGCCATAGTTGTTATCTGCATTGCGCTGTGGCCTCGCCTTCAAAGCGCGATGCATCCAAAGCAGTCGGAGCCGTATGGCGCAACGACTTCTTCTGAAGCCGGATCCGTGTCTGCCGAAACGGACGATTTACGGTCTGAGGAATCGCTGTCTGGGCTGGTGGACGGCGTGAACGTTAAGTCAGGGGTCAACGACTATTCGTGGGGCGAGCTCAAGGCGCTGTCGCAGGCCATAGCGGAAGCCGATGAGGATAAGTGGTTGGACATCGCCAAGTCATACAACCTGGTGGATGCCGATGGCATGCTCAAGGGAGAAACCAAAGTCTTTAGGCTCTCCGATGATGATAGGACAGAGACCGCAGTGCGCATCCTAGGCTTTCGCCACGACGATTTGGCTGACGGCACCGGAAAAGCCGGCATTACCTTTGAGTTCGCTGATGTGGCCGTGGTTCACTGCATGAATAATACGAGTGCAAACGAAGGCGGATGGAAGGATAGCGATTTGCGCGCTTGGCTCGATGCTGAATACTATGATTGCTTGCCGCAACGGCTCAGAGAATGCATAGTAAAGGCGAGGAAACCTACGAATAATAAGGGAATGGTTAAGACGGAAAACGACGTGTCGGTGGTGACAGTGACGGAAGACAAGCTCTGGTGCCTTTCGATGTCCGAGGTCTATGGGAAGCTATCTGGCCAAGAGAATGTGTCTTGGTTGTATTCCCGGGCAACCTACGATGCGGAGGGTGTCCAGTACCAGCTCTATATGGATAATGACGTTTCGACTGCCAGCTCTGTATTCTGCAATAAGCAAGGGGCGAGTTCATGGTGGCTTCGTTCGCCGAACGCCGTCAACTCTGACTGGTTACGCGTCGACGCAGATGGCGACTGGGGCAACGACCACGCCGATTATGATTTCGGCGTGTCCCCCGGCTTCTGCTTCTAGCCATCTTTAATCCCCGTTAGCGCTTGCCCTGCGTGGCAAGCGCTTGTTGTGCGTATGGGAGACGGATTCGGTTCGCTCCATACATAAGTAAAGCGCCTCCATGTTGTGCGGTGGTACCATAGCCGTACCGATTGTCTCAAAGAGTTGGGATTGACCATGAACGACTACACTTTGTTCGGAGAGTTCGTAAACAGCCTGGATGAGTATCTCGACGCTCGTAATGAGGCATTAGGCACGCATGCCCTTGCCAAAGAGATTATGGGTCCAACCGATGACTACCAAACGACTCGGTTCCTACGAGGGAAGATTCCGTATCACAGGGCGCACAAAGGCGCCATTTGCCAAATCCTTGAGAACGGAATGGATGAGTGCAGCTCGTCTCTCTTGCAAAGAATCGGACGTAGCGGACACAAGCTCGTAGTTGAGAGGGGTGACGATCAACTCGTGCAAATGCTGTCCGAAGCGATTGACAAGGCAAGAGGATCAGTCCTGACCGACGTTCTGCTCAAGCATCCCCTTACGCCCGGTTGCGTTTTTTGCAAGAGGATGTATGGCCTTTACAATCGGTATTACGGCGTAACGCAGCTGGAATCAACAGACTTGGAACGCTACATCTCCTCATCCGCTGGCACGGATGAAGCGGAGTCTCTCACCATCTACCGTCGATTGTTGCTTGCCACGCTGCTTGGACCGGAAGCGGTGCCTGCGATAAATAGATTCGCACCGACTGCGGTGTTTGGCGAGGAGCTTTTGGGCGAGCGCGTCGATGGGTTCGAGCTGTGCCAGCTTGTCTTGCGTGGAGACGAGTTTGCGGATACGAACGTATGCGCCTTTGGCCGTGGCGTTGAGGTGCTTGTTGGGCGTGGGTACAACACCGACGCCGCTTATGCACCCATCGTGGTCGAGGGAGTGGAGTCACGCGTTTCGTATGAGCATGCAGTAATTCGCCCGTCATACGCCGGTGGCGCGTATTCGTGGGAACTCGTCAACTTGTCGGAATCCAACGGAACAGCTGTATGGCGTGTGGGCAAAGAACCCATCTACTCCAGGGAACGTGGCAATGTGATGCCATTGGGAAATGGAGACGAGATTTGGCTCGCGCCGGTGAGCAAAAATGGCAAATGGCTGCCAGACTGCAAGCGTGGCGCCATACTTCGATTCGATGTTTCATCATCGTTTGTGCATGTGCTTGAGGACGAAGAGCCTGTTGCAGGAACTACTCCCATCTTTGACGGCGGAGAATCGGGGACAAGCCGCGTAATCTATGGCTTTTCGCTAAAAAATGTGCGTGCAGATTCCGATTGGCAAAACTACAGTTTTGCCGACATCAAAGACGATGAAGGGTACTTCTCTTTTCCCATTGGTAGAAGCGGTGGATTCGAGGTGCCGAGCAATCTTGGGTCGAATGTTTCGGGAAGGCATGCGGTAATCGATCCCGGGGAAGATGACGGCAGGGTATCCCTCAGAAACTCATCAAACAAGAACGACATTGTAGTGATCGGAGCGGATGGCGCATACACGCTCAAGGTGAGGGCTCCAGGGGATGTCATACTTTCAAACAACGACGAGATTCTTCTAGCCGGGGTGGTCGAGAATGGCAAGCCATGTGTGTCGACCGATGGTGCCGTTGTGAGGTTTAGGTACTTGTTCCGCAGAGTTAGCGCTTTGCTCAAACCGGACTTCGACTGTCCATACCCTCCTTTGATCGTAGAGTCAACGGGTGTGACGATTGGTCTCGTGCGGCCACGCGATGGAGAGACGCCAACAATCGAGCTGCCAAATATCAAGGGCTTCGAATACGCAAGCATGATTCATGGGAGGTTCGACTTTGAGGATGGTGTGTGGATGTACACCCAGCTGGGGAAAAACGACACTCGTGTGCTTAAGCCGGATGGATCGGATGTCGTTCTCGAAATGAAGAATAGCTCCACAACTCTTCCCTACGGAAGCAAGCTGTCGTTTGTCGGGTCGCCCTGCTACATCTTTCTTCCCCTAGCGGAGTAACGGCGAGTTGACGCCTCTCAAACCAATGGTGTAAACGCAATTTTTTTCCTTCGGTTTCATCACACTACTCAGTAGAGGGAACCGAGGGAAAGGATTGCCGTTATGTTTGTTTCCCATACCATTGCCTTCGTGCTTCGCGTCGCGTTTTTGTTCTTCTCGATTTTGGGGATGGCACGCCTCGTTCTGCATCGTGATTCCGATGGGATGCGGAACCACATACTCGTGCTTGCATCGCTTGCATGCCTCTTTGTGAGTGGGGCAATCGTTGCGCCAGACGCATCGCAGGCAGTCTGGTTGCTGCTTGCCTTTGTGGTGCTGGCAGCATGCGATCTTGTGTTTGCCACGATGCGAGGAGAGGTACGAAACCTGCTGCTGCCCGTTGCGCTTCTTGGCGGCATGGGTGCAGCGATTTCGTTTGACACAATCCCCGAAGGCGCGACCAAGCACGTGACTATCCTGCTGGTGAGCATGGCGCTGTGTGTAATGGTGGCTTTCGTGGCCCGGCGGTTCCTCGACCTGCTAGCCGCGACGTTTGTTGTCCTTATGGTCTTTAGCATAGCCATGTGCGCTCTCCCCTTGGTGCCAGGATTGGGTAAAACCGAGAACGGTGCGCAGATGAGCATTTCCATTGGCAGCTCCAACGCGCAGGATTCGGATGAAGGCGGCGCAGGTCCCTCTGGCGAGCACGGCACGGGGGAATCGAATAGCTTAGGCCTACAAACAAAGGAGCTGGCTAAGGTGACGCTTGCCTTGGCCCTTGCCGGTTATCTGGCTGCGAACGCACGGCGTGTGCGTACGCTTAGCCTGCGCGGTTTGGTACCCATCGTAATTGCGCTTCTACTTTCGCTTGGCTTGGCGGTTAAGACCAACGATCTTGGTTCGGGAATCGTTATCTTTGCACTGTTTGTGGCTATGCTCTCGCTCTGCTCGGGAAGGGCCGGAGTGCTTTATTTCTTGTTGCTGGTGGCTGCCATCGCACTCTTAGTGGCCGTGGCGATTCATGCGAAGCCCCACATTGCGGCTCGCTTTACCGTATGGCTCGACCACGACTTCGACTTGTCTGGAGTTGGGTATCAGGCTGCCAAGGCACGAGAGACGATGGCGAACGGCGGCCTCGTGGGCACAGGATTGCACTTTGGACCTAAACTGGGTGCTTTGCCAGAGTGCTACAACGACTACGTCTTTGCGGCGATTGTGGAAGAGCTGGGCGTGCTGGGTGGGATGTCTGTAATTCTGGCAATTCTGGGTATTGCGGTTGAGTCGCTGCGTATAGTCCGCACGTTATCTTGGGGTTCCTTCGAGCGGAACATGGTGTTGGGCAGTTGCTGCCTTCTGTGCTGGCAATCGTTCGTGATCATCGGTGGGGTTACCGGCGTTATTCCGCTTACCGGCATTACGCTTCCCTTTGTATCTACGGGCGGGTCGAGCCTGCTGGGTTGCTCACTCATGCTCGGCCTCATGGCCGCCTGTGCCGCCCATGCCGACTATGGAGACTCGTATGGCGGACCTACTGCGGGGACTCGTCTTCTTACGGTCTCTATCGTTGTCGCGATGGCAGCATGTGCCTTTAACGTCGTTATGCTGCAGCCTGCCATACGTATTTGTGGGAACACCAATGCCGCGTATAGCGCGAGCGAGGTAGTCACGAGTGACGGGGTGGAGCTAGCCAGGGGTGGGTCTCTGGAAGGATCTGGTGCTGTTGGTCGCGAATACCCCCAGGGAACGATGGCGGTCCACGTCCTGGGCCTTTCATCGGATGGCATCGAGCGCTTGCTGTGCAATACCGACGCGCGGAGCAACAATCCTATCCTCAACGCGCTGGCCTTGCCACAGAAGATGCCGCAAACGACGCTTACGCTCGACTCGTCCATCCAAGTGGAGGCGGAGAGTCAGCTGCAGGGTGTTACTGGCGCAACGGTTGTTTTGGACGTAAAGACGAGGGCGGTGCTGGCAGAGGCTTCGAGTCCCACATATGACCCAGCTACCGGTGGTGACGCCTCGGAAGACGGTCGATACGTAAACCGAGCTACCGGCTCCCTCTATGCTCCCGGCTCCACCTTCAAGACGGTCACGCTCGCCGCCGCCCTTGAGTCAAAGGAGGCAACCCTTAACAGCGTGTATACAGGAGACCCCTTTACGCTGGGCGAAAATCAGAAAGTCACGAACGATCGGGATGCACGGTACGGTGACATTACGCTTAAGGAGGCACTTTGCGTGTCGGCCAACACCGCATTCGCCAAGCTTGCCCTAAAGATGGGGGAGGAGCCCATTGCAAAGATGGCTAGCGCACTTGGATTTGACCACGATGCGGCAGATCCGGCGCTCAACGCCAAGACATCGTCCTATGGTCCATGCACCGATAAATACACACAGGCATGGGCTGCGGTTGGGTTGGCCATGAAAAGCGGGGAGAAGACAACCGGACCCGAGGCGACGGTGCTGCAGATGTGCTCTGTTATGGCCACCATTGCAGATGATGGTGTTATGCGCCAGCCGTATTTGGTGGAGTCCGGACCAATCGTGTCGCCGCGCTCCGAGCCGACCCAGGCCATGAGCCCCCAAACGGCTCATGAGGTATGGGATGCCATGGTCGCGGCGTCCGGAGTCGATTGGGATGGCGTGGAGGTTGCGGGAAAAACAGGAACCGCGCAGTCTGGGGACGGATGCCTGTGCTGGTACATCTGCTCAGACTGCAACGTGGCGGTGACAACCTGCGTGGAAGGCACGAAGGACGACCGCGGTTCAACGCTGGCAAAGCCGCGTGCGCTTGCTGTCCTAAGTGCGGCGGCAAAGCGTTAGGCATGCATGGGTAAACGCAATTTCTGGTTGAGACCCAGTTGTATGGTAGTGGCAACAAGAGGACCTGGGCAACAAGAATGGGGGACCAAATGAGAATGGGACACGGACGCCTCGCGAGGGGTGACGTGGAGGCCGGCCTTTGGCCTCGCGTAAAGATGGACAAGGCCAAGCAGCGTAATCCCAACTACTGGGAGGCTTGCGTGTCGTCGCAGGATGCCGCCGAAACCGGCCTTGGCCAGATTGCGGACTGGTGCTTCGACTCCGTGCTGGCGGCATACGAGCGCGAGGGGCTACCAACAGACGGCCTTGTGGTCGTTTGCATGGTGAGCAGCAGGGTGCGCGTTGGCAAACTGCGCATCGAGCGCGAATTCCTCAACGAACGTGCGAAGGAGGTGAAGATTGCGTCCGCGCATGTGGCGCTAGCGGAGGTGCGCGACAGTACGGCGCGCTCAAGCGCCGTGCAGCTTTGGAACGGGGTCGAGATTCCGCTCGTAAAAGGCGTGAGCATTGGACGCGACCCCTCAAATGACATAGTCGCGAGCGTTGCGGGTGTCAGCCGTCGGCATGGCCAGATCATAGTGCGCCGAGATGGCACGATGACGTACCTGGATCGCAGCAAGAACGGCTCCATGGTAAATGGCGCTCGCGTGCACAACCGAAGCGTGCCCATTGGTCCCGGAAGCCGCATTGGGTTGACGCCCACAACGTTCATACAAATCAACTAGCAAAGAGGGGATGCAAGAAATGGAGAAGATCATGGAGTTCATTCGCAGCATGATGCTAGCAATGCGAAGGATGTTCGATGTGGGTTCGCAGCGCAGCGCGCTTGATCCGTCCGAGCTTGTCAATGCGCTTACCAAAGAGGCGATGGCGAACGCAAAGGCATGGGAAGATCTCACCGAGCTGCCAAACTCGTTTGAAGTATGCGTGAGCGAGGCCGATTGGGACGAATACTACGGCTTTAGGGTTCGGCAGAACGAGGAGCGCCTAACGCATGCACTTTGTAAGTTCGTGGAAGAGATCCATGCCCAGATGGAGCCTCCCGTTGTTACCCTCATGACGGAGGAGGGCATCCGTCGTGGCGACGTGCGCATCTACGCATCGTTTGCAGCAGAACCCATCATTGATGTCGAGACCTTGAGGTTTGATGACGCCAGTCAAACCGATTTGGGAGACCACGCCTCTCCATGGAGCACGACCCCGCCGTTCAGTTGGGACGATGACGTTCAGGCTTCCACCTCGCGCATCACGAGCGAAACTCCCGTGTTTGTGGCAGACGCAGTTGCGTCCGCGTCCATCGCCGTACCCAACGGACCGAGGTTTGACGTCTTGGACGGGAGCACAATGGGAATCCGCCGCGACTCCGCGCGTCAGCTGCCCACCATAGAGCTGCCCTATGCACCAAGCGTGGGGGTCTGTTCTCAGGTGCAGGGAAGGTTTACGCACAAGGGAGGCCAATGGTACCTTACCAATTGCGGACGCAACGCCATGCGCATACGGCGTGATGGCAAGTGGGTTGAGGTCGAGGACTCTACCGCCCTTGTTGACGATGACAAGATCTTTGTGGGACCCTCGAAGGACCCTGCCGTAGTGTTCCATTGCGAGGTGGCCTAACATGTGCAACAAGAATGAAAACGGAGGCAATCGGTTGCTGCTCAAGGTGGGAATGGCGTCGCAAAAAGGTCCGCGCCAAAAGAACGACGACTACTGTGCCATAAGCTATACGTACGACTTCTATGCCATAAGCGATGGCATTGGAGGGGCGCCCTATGGCGACATTATGAGCAAGGTCGCATGCGAGGCTGCCATCCGTGCCTTCGACGGGGGGTCGAGCATTGATTCGTCGTTTGGGTTTGCAAACGATATGACGAGCGTTATGTCATCATATTTGGACAAGCGCGCTGGCGCGACGCTTCTTTTGGCGGAATATGGGGACGCATCCCTTGAGGTGGTGTGGGCTGGTGACACAATGGCATACCGCTTGCGCAATGGTGAGCTACGTCCTGTTACGGTGCCGGGGCGAGTTGCTGGAGGCGGCAATGCGCTCTCCAAGGCCGTGGGATATGGCATAATCAACCCGGACAGGACGCGAGTCGATGTGAGGGCGGGGGATCGTTTTGTCCTTTGCACCGACGGCATATGGGAGTATGTTGACGAGGGCGAGTTCATGCGCATATTGGTCGAGGGAAAAAACGCGCCGCTCATTGCTGACGCCCTGTGCAACAAGGCCGCAAGCGTGGGGATGGACAACAGTACGTGTATCTGCATCGTGGTGGAGGAATGCATACGAGGCGAGGATGGCGGGAGGGCGGCGCAGAGCGCCTCTGCAACGCTCTCCGTAACGCCTGAAGTATCCGGTGCAATCGGTACCGGTGAGGTTGGGGAACAGGTGTGACACATGAACGCGCAATTTGGGTTCGTGGCATCTGAGTATGCGGGCGGAGTGACCGGTCCCCTGAATCTTTCGGGATACCACCAGACCGCCGCCGGACACTTTGCCGCGCTGTATAGGGCTGGGGAGCAAGGGCAGTACGCCATAAAGAGCTTCTTTAACACGCGTAGCGACAATATGGCGCGGAAGGAGTATGAGCTGCTTTCGAGCCTCAACGAACAGGGGTGCCCAAGTGTGCCGCGCGCCTATGGCTATGGAACGTTTAGGGACTCCACCGGCGTGCATCCCGCCTTTGTGATGCAATACATTGACGGAAAGACCTTGTCGGCAATCATCGAAGACGGGGTCCTTACGGGTGACGCGAAAAACCCCTATCTGGGTTCTAGGGACGCGGCGCGAATCGCTCTGGGCATAGCGCGGGCGCTCCAAGGCATTGCTGGGGTGCATGTTGCGCAGCGCGACCTGTCGCCAGGCAACGTAATGATAACCAACCACTCTTTGGCAGGCTTGCTCAAGGGTGAGCTTGAGCTCTACGTCATTGACTTTGGGCAGGGTACGCCCACGACCAGGAGTACGATTACCCTGGACAATCCAAGGCTGTCGACCGTTCCGTATGGTGCCCCAGAGGTCTTTGGCGGGCGTCACATAAAGGAGCGCAACCGTGAGCTGTGCGATGTCTGGAGCCTTGGGTCGCTCATCGTCACCATGGTTTCGGGGGAGTATTGGCCGGCAGAGATCGTGGACCTAAAGACCAAAGCGTGGCTCAGCAGGGACGATTTGGAGAATATCGCCAAGGCTAAGATTCGTCCCCTCAACATGGTGGAGCGAATGGACGTGGCGGGAAGGCCCCACGATGACTTTGAGGCTCAGCTTGCGGTAATCGTGAGCGCATGTACCAACTACAACCCAAACTATCGGCCAAAGTTGCGCGCCGTTATAGGTGATTTGGAAAACCTGTTGGGCGAACCAGTTCCCGTCCCTGCTCCCAACCCCATCCTAGTGCCCGATTCTGTAACGCCGGAGTTGGAGGACGACGTCGCAAAAAGGCGGGCCAGGACTCAAGAGGCTCGGCGTGATGTGCGTGCCGGCGAGTCCGATGACAAGGGTAAATCCGCAAGCGTGAGTAAGATGCCTAAGCCGGTATCGCCCGCACATAACATTGTTGTACGCTCGGGAGTTGCCGACTATTCGTGGGTGGAGCTAAAGAGGATTGCGCGGGCCATTGCGGCCGCCAAAGACGACGCCGAGGGACTTCGGATTGCAGGGCGTTACCACCTTGTGGACGAGGATGGCAAGTTGAGGGGCGACGAGAAACCCCTTGCGCTTGCAGACGGAACAAAGACGAGCGTCCGCATCCTTGGCTTCCGTCACGACCAGCGCGCGATGGGTGGCAAGGCAGGCATCTCCTTCGAGTTCGCGAACGTGCCAATAGGGCATGCAATGAACCCAGAACGTACTAACAAGGGCGGTTGGGAGGAAAGCGAGATGCGCAAATGGCTCAACTCTGGGTTTCTTGCGTTGATGCCAGCCGATATTCGGCATCTCGCAGAGCCAGCAAAGAAGCGAACGAACAACGTTGGAGAAATCGAAACGAATAATGACACTTCTGTGGTGAGTGAGACCATCGACAGGCTATGGCTCCTCTCCGTGTCCGAGGTGTACGGTAAACTATCGTCTCAAAAGAAGAATAGGCCGTGGTCGTCCGCAACCTACGATGCCGAAGGCACTCAGTACCAGCTCTACACCGACAAGGGGGTGTCTACCAAAAGCTACTCCTCCTGTATCAAGAAGGATAATCGCGGGGCGGATTCGTGGTGGTGGCTTCGCTCTCCGTACGCCTACTCCTCGGACTCGTTCCACATCGTCTTCTCCGTCGGGGTTTGGAGCATCTGGGACGCCGACTACGATGATGGCGTTTCCCCCGGCTTCTGCTTCTAGCCATCCAGAATCGCGCGTAGCGCTTGCCCCGTGTGGCAAGCGCGCCAGATGGCAAGCTATTTTCGGGAAGGAGGTCCATCATGTCCGGCGTGCCTAAGTCCAAGCGCAGTCAGTCCAGCGTTGAGTACGTGTGGCAGGCCCAGCTTCTTTTTCACCAAACGTTCGAGCTCGCTCTGCGGCTACCCAAGCGCTGGACGTTCTACCTCTCCGAGCGCATGGTGGGCCATGCGGAGCAGGCGCTGCACCACGCCAAGAGCGCCAACTCGATTTACGTGAGCTGTGCGGTAGATGCGCAACTTCGCCGCATGCACCTGCAGCAGGCGTACTGCCACGCACAGACGCTTTCCAGCCTTATCGACGAGGTGTACAAGCTCGCGCCGGTAAAGCCCGTTGGCGACACGGGTGCCCTCAAGCCTGCTATCACACAAGCGAGGTTCAGCGACTTGATACACTGCCTAGACAAGGTACTCGAGCTGCTAAAGGGGGTGATGCGGTCGGACATGAGGCGATGGAAGGACTATCTCAAAGGCGAGCAAGTGCTGCCCGAGGCGGGTCTACAAATGAGCTTCTTTGACCTTGAGGGTCTTGGGTAGGCACTATGTTTTGGCGAGCTCTCCTGATGCACAGATGGCAGTGGTCGGGAGGTCCATATAGTCTGTGCAGCAGGAGGGTCCGCGCAAACCCTCAAGGTGGTCCCTAAACGGGGCGAGTTCGTGGTGGTGGCTTCGCTCGCCGAATGCCAACAACTCGGACAGGTTCCACAACGTCAACCACGACGGCGACTGGAACAACGACAACGCCAATAACGACAATGGCGTGTCCCCCGGATTCGCTTATACGGGCGCGACCGCGTCCGACTTGCAGGCTTAGTAACCCCTCGGGGCGAAGACAGGAGGAAGAAGCAGAAGGAGGGGCCGTCTTTCCAGCGCGCTGGCCCAAGCGCGCGTGAGAAATCGGCGGGACCGCGCGGAAGGCGGGGTGCAGGCGGCGCGTTTTGCGTGCCATGCCGGAGCCTCACACGAACAGGTGCGCGGCCCGCCCCTTTAATTCACCTTTCGTGCCAGATCGAAAAGTCTTAACCATGTGCAACGACATTGACACATTGCCATCGTTCGCGATACCTTCCCACAGGTCGCTCGTGCGTGCTCGACGCTTTGCGGAGGGACTCGGCTCCTTTGAGGATGTCTTCTGCTTGGACAACCTTGTTGCCTCAGCACTCTTGTGCAAGAACGGCGTGAGCTGGAAGCGGGAGGTGCAGTCGTTCCACCTCAACCTTGTCCTCAATTGCTCCACGCTGCGTAACGAACTCATGGACGGTACGTACCATCTAACGCCAGGCAAGCGTTTTACCATATGCGAGCGGAGCAAGCCGCGCGACATCATTGCCTGTGCCTACCGGGACCGCGTGGTGCAGCGTACGCTTTGTGACCGCGTGCTCGTGCCTGCCGTCAGACGTGTGATAATATTCGATAACGCAGCATGTATTCCCAGGCGCGGTACGACCTTCGCGCTAAAGCGGTTGGTTCGGCACTTGCGAGAGCACGCGCGGTGCCATGGGACGGGCGGCGGCTTGTTACTCTATGACTTTTCCAAGTACTTTGCGAGCGTTCGCGTGGAGTTGGTAATGCAGATTTTTGGTCAGATCGTCTTTGACGCACGGCTTCTGGCCTTGTTGCGACTCACGCTAGAGGGAGCGCCTCGGGGATTGGGGCTAGGCAACCAGACATCGCAGGTTGCGGCCGTGCTTTATCCGAACCCTGTTGATCACTGGGCAAAGGATAAGGTGCGCGTTGCGGGCTATGGCCGCTACATGGACGACGGGTACGCGCTGTTTGGAGAGTGGGACGAGGCACGGGATTTCGCTCGCAGTTTTGAGGTGCGGTGCGCTGCGTTGGGACTATCGCTCAACCCCAAAAAGACACGTGTGCTGCATCCGAGCGAGGAGTTCACATTCCTAAAGACGCGCTTTCGCCTGCGCGCTAATGGGGAAGTATGCAAGCGCCTGCCCGCGGAGACATACCGTCGGCGGCAGCGCCACGTTGCGGGTATGGAGCGACTTGTGCGGGAAGGCGTGCTTGGACCGGACGACCTCGTCGCAAGCGAGGCCTCTTGGAGGTCGGTGCTGCTGCGCGTAGACCGGGCGTGAGGTGTAGACAGTTTAGGTGACCTTATCTGCATACCCAATAGCCAAAGAGCATCTGGTCCACAGCTGCTATGTGTTCCAAGGTACAGATTTCGATTGTTACCGATCTATCAACTATGAAGTACATGTGAGTCTCTCTAAAGCCGTTTGCCGTCAACAGAACCTTTCTTATGCTGGTTGAGAAAAACAAACCAGTGTTGGGTAGTCATCAGTTGAAAACATGAGCATATGCACAACGTAGGCGCTGCCATCGACCGCAGCCGAGACGCTGTTATCAAGCGGAGGGATAGGACGCAGCAAGGATGAGAAAGAAGGTCCTAACCCTATGGTTGGCAGCCCTCGAAAGTCTCAACCAGCTCATGCTTTTTTTTGACCTACGCACGTATCCCTGATATATGGGCGAGTGGTAAACGCAATTATGTGGCCGCCGTTGCGATAACATGGTTGCACAGCATGTTTCGGCCTTGTGATTGGGGGGAGGACAACCGATGTCGGACGCAACCGAGGGCGTGCAGCTGACGGAGCGTGAGCGCCGGGAGCGGATCGAGTACCACCTCGCGGAGCTGAGGAAGCTCCGAGCGACGCCCCGCAGCGACTGGCACGCGGGGTTCGAGGCGCTTCTGCGGATAGAGGCGCACAGGCACGCCGGGCTCGTGCACGTGCGCACGGAGGAGGAGATTGGCGAAGCCCCGCCGAGGGCGGACTTCGTGGTCCTCGTGGAGGACGAGCGGGTGGAGTGGGACAAGGAAATCTTCGGGATCTTCCGGGGGATCAACGTCCTGGAGTACAAGAGCCCGCACGACTCGCTCAGCGAGCGCGTGCTGCGCAAGGCGTGCGGCTACGCCAACCTCTACATCGGCATGGCCGAGCGCGAGGGCGATCGCCCAGCCGACCAGGTGACCATATCCGTCTTCCGGGCGGCGAGGAACCCGTGCTGTTCGAGAGGATGGAGAGGGAGGGCACGCTCGTGCGGGGCGAGGTGCCCGGCATCTACCGCGTGAGGGGCTACACGGATCTCCCCTTCCAGGTCGTCGTCACGGGCGAGCTGGAGGGCGAGGGGTACGCGGCGTTTCGCGCCCTCACCGACAGGGCGGACGAGGCGGACGTGGAACGCATAATCGAGGGCGTCGGGCGCGAGAGTGACGACGCCGTGAGGGGGCACTACGGGGTCCTGCTCCGGCTGGTGCTGGAAAAGAACCCGAGACTCATAGAGGCGATAAGGAGGGACGGCGCTATGGAGGACGTGCTGATGGAGGTCGTGAGGGACCGGGTGGACGAGAAGGTTAGCACGGCCGTTGATGCCGAGAGGCAGCAGACCACCGTGGCCCACATCAACGGCATCATGGAGAACCTGAAGCTGACGGTCGAGCAGGCGATGGATGCGCTGGGCATCCCCCAGTCGCAGCGCGGCACCTACGCGGGGCTGGTGGGCAAGACCGCACAGTGAGCCGCTAAAACGAGCGTTCCTGCGGTCAAAGCCGGCACCGCCGCGAAGGGCCTTTACGAATTCATGTATGGGGAGGGCCACCCGTCCCTTAAGCCTGCGTTCAGGCGGGGCACGCGCGAGTACGTGCGAGTACGCGCGAGGCCACGTGCTGCTTTGACGCGGGTCGGGAAGCTTCATGCCGCCTTCGCCCGAGCCTCCCTTTGCCCGGCGCATTAATTGCGCTTGCCGAATTATGCGGCGTACTGGGCAGTAGGTACCCTTGCTTAAACGCCAATACAGCATCATATGCTCATCAGTGTTTCTTGTATTTGCAAAAGGGCGGTAAACAATGAAGAAGACCTCGCATCGCACCAAATCGGATGGCAGCAAGAAAAAAGCCAGGCAGGCATGGAGGCCCTTGTCCGCACAATGGATGAAGGCCGCGCTGCTTGCAATGGTGCTTGTCTGCGCCGGGCTCATGAGCAATTCTGTGGCGTTTGCGGCAGAAGACGATGCCGTCATACAGCTTGGCGAAGAAGACGTTGCGTCTGCTGATGTGGACCTGCGCGTACAAGAAGACTCCAATGACGGATCCGTTGCGTTTGGCAATCACCTTTACCAGTGCATAAACGAGCACATGTCTTGGCATGACGCGGAGGAGTACTGCGAGGCGCAGGGTGGTCACCTTGCCACGGTTGAATCGCAAGAGGAAAACGATTTTATCTTTGATTTGATTCAGCAACAGTCCGGGAGAGACTTCTATTGGCTGGGGGGAACGGACGAAGACGAGGAGGGCTCTTGGGTTTGGGTAACCGGAGAACCTTGGGAGTACACGAATTGGCGCTCGGGCGAACCCAGCAATACCGGTGACGAGACTGGCGAGGACTATCTTGCCATGGGGTCGGCTCACGAAGGCCAGTGGAACGACCAATGGATAAAAGACCCTTCCTACGGCGAGCTTGTTGGCTTTGTCTGTGAGTGGGATTCCAGCGCTCTTACCGTTACCGCTCGCGTAACCGACCCTTCTGACAACGTGATCTTGCAAGGCTATACCGTTAGCTGGTATGCCCAGGACGGCACGCTGCTGGGAACGGGGCACAGGCTCTATAACGCATCGGCCAAGACTTCGTATACGTGCAGGATTGCGCTTGGGGAGAATCTGAGCTACGAATACATCCAGCCAGATGGCGTTGGCTTTACAACCGGCGACAAAAGCCAGTCTGTTGCCATAAGCCTGAGCCCTTTGGCAAAAGTCACGGTCTTGGGGACGGTGAGGCGCTTGGATGGGAGCGCGATGCCGAATGCTTCAATTAGGCTCAAGCAGACCTTCAACGGACGATATACGCAGGAGCTGACTGCCGAGGCGGACTCCGACGGCTTGTTCTGTTTCAGCGATGTGGCGAGGACCAAGACCACGCTGGTTGCGACATCAGATGGGTTCTACGACGGGTATTACTCCGTGCCTATGGAGTCCTCGGCCGAGGAGATCCGCGTGGATGCCGTGCTTCGACAGATGCCGTCGAACAAGATAACGCTTAGCTTGTATAGGCAGGAGGCCGCTCCTCAGGGCGAGACTGGCGCGTCCGTGCAGCTCACAAATGCCAACGGGCTCGTGTTTTCTGCCCACAACCAGACCAGAGACCAAGAGATTACAGACCTCGTGGTCCAGTATCCCTACATAATCTTGGGGGAGGGCACGGCGGATGCTGGCGACGTTATCCGCCTGTCCGTAACGGACCAGAGCGGCGGCATAACGGCGCAGGACATCGAGGTCACGCTGGATGGCACAAAATGTGCGGAAGCGGACTGGACGTTGTTGCAAAACGGCAGGATTCGCGTCCTCAACATTGGTGGCAACGAGCAGAACACCGTCATGGTCTTTAACAAGGACGGGCAGCGTGTTACGGACAAGGTCGTAAAGTCTTCCTACGACAGCGACCCTCTTGCCAAGGGCGAGTACTCCCTCGTCTTTATTAAGAAGACCCCTGCGCTCAGAAGCGTTGAGTCTCTGTCCAAGTTGGCGGAGGTCGGCCTTGTGGAAAACGCGGACTACGCGCTTCGTGTTGTAACCGTGGAAGACGGCGTCATTAGCGTGGTCGACGGCGTGGAGGTGCCCAATCTGGACGAGGAGAAGTTCAGTCACACCGTAAAAGACAAGACCATGCTGTTGGCGAACAAGAGCGAGGTGGTTGCAGGGCAATACGTTGTCGTGCGAGCCACGTACGAGATGGATAGCGAGTACCAAAGCACGGGCGAGACCGTCCGCCTTCAAATTCCGGCGGGGATGACGTTTGTACCACAGAGCCTTACGGTGGACGGAAAGCCCTCGCCGTGTTCGGTCGTAGACGATGATGCGGGCGGATGTGCGGTCAGCGTTTCCGTGGACCAAAGGAGCGGCACGGTGCGCTTTTATGTGATTCCCACCGACCCGGGAACCAGGACGATCTACGCATATCTGTCTTACGACCCGGGAGCCGTGACGCAGCCCATAGGCAGCGCGTCTGTGGAGGTCTCTGCTGCGAGCATCAAGATGCCAAAGCGGACCGGCAGGACAAAGGTAACGGCCTCTGGCAAGGCCATTGCGGGTTGCGAGGTTGCGGTATACGACAACGGCACGTTGGTGGGAAGCACCACCTCCAACAAGATTGGCTCGTGGAGCTTGGAATTCGACCTCGTTTCTCCGCGAAAGTTCTCCAAACACGAGGTCTATGCCACGGTTACAAACGACACGTATGGGATTAGCATCCAGACCGACGTGGCCGAGCTTTTCTACAACTGCAACTGCGTGGAGGTGTCCAAGGTCACGATGGTAAACACGGCGCACCCCGCCACCAGCTTGGACCCCGTGGAGTTCATGACGGTCTTTGACTTCCTCAATCCGTCGTCTGCCGTGCCGACCTACAACTACTGGCCTGCATACCCAACCTTCACGTTTGTGGTGGAGTTCACGGGCGCCGCGAGCGACTCCGTTAGCAACGTTGCCGTTGTCACAACCGACTCCTATGGCGACAAGACTCGCGTTCCCTGTGCCTTTGACGAGGAGGGCGGGGTCTGGATTGGTACGTTTGACTATCAGGACTTCTGCGATGTGCCGCGCAAGGTTGCCGTGAGCTGCGACAACGCCTCGGGAGCTATCTTTGATTACACTGTTGATGGTGAAGAGATGGAGGAGTTGGCAGCGATTGCCAAAAACCTTAGCGCAGATATGGCAGACCATCTTGGGGATGCATTAAAGGTCGAGAACGTCGAGCAGGATGGAAATGCCACGTCCTTTGACTTGATGTTGGAGAACGAGCGCTTGTTCGGCTATCGTGTCGAAAGGCTGGACTACCAGAGCTTTGACTTTGAGCAGTGGTCAGATAGCCATGATGTCATAGAGAAGGCTGATGGCAAGGACACCATATACCTGTCATTCGTGAAAGAGGGTGACACATCGGTCTTCTACACTGTTGATACCGCAAGCAAGACCGTCCTAAAAGAGACCTTATCCAATGACCAGAATCCTTCCGGAGCAAAATCGCGTGGTATTAGAGACTATCTAATTGATTACTCAAAGAGGCTTGATGACATAAGAAACAGGTATACGATCCAAATAGAGAACATTATTTGGTACTCAGTGTGCTGCCATTGTTGCCAAAACACCAATGCCATAATGGCGAGGGCGGATGCGACAGCAGTTCTAGACCAGCTTATGGACGAGCTGGTGCGAATTATCCTTCCGCTCATGAGTATAAACTGGGCGGAGGTCCCAGAGCCGTGTGCGGAAGACTTGCAGGTTTGGATATCGACAGTCGAATCGAGATTCGAGGCATGCGTGCAGTATTATTCGCCGCTGATTCCCAAGGCAATAGATAGATATAAAGTCAACGGCAAGCTGTATTGCGACATATGTGACAAGACCTGCCGATCAGAGGGTTGCGGGTGTTTAGACGATGATGGCGACGACGATGACGATGACGAGGGAGAAGACCGACCAGCCGATCCCATAGCCGACCCGTCCGGCTACGTGTACGAGGCCGTCCCCTCCAACCGCGTGGAGGGCGTGGAGGCACAGATCTACCAATACGATTACCCCGTGGACGAGTTTGGCATGCCGGCGGACCAGAAGTCAGAGGTCCTGTGGGATGCGGAGAGCTACGACCAGGCGAACCCGCAGCACACGGGTGTGGACGGCACCTTTGGCTGGGACGTGCCCGAGGGGCAGTGGCTGGTGAGGTTTAGCAAGGACGGATACCAGGACGCGGACAGCCACAGCGACGTCGCCTGCGACGACGAGGGCTACCTGCCGGTGCCGCCCATCCAGACGGAGGTGAACACGGCCATAGTCTCCTCGAGTGCGCCTACCGTGAGCAGCGTGAGGGCGTACGGCGACCACGTGCGCATAGACTTTAGCCAGTACATGCAGATCGACAGCGTTGGCGCGGCGGGTACCATCGAGGTCACGAGTGGCGGAAAGGCTGTGGTCGGCACCGTCGAGCCGCTGAATGCCGAGGACAACTACGAGGGGACCGCGCGGTACGCATCGTCCTTCTCGTTCAGGGCGGAAAGCCAGATGTCGGGTAACGTGACGGTCGCAGTCGAAGGTGCGAGGAACTACAACGGCATCGCGATGGAGGCGAGCTATTGTGGGGACCATGCCGTGAGCGAGCAGCCCATGGGTCTAGAACTCCCCGTCGGAGTCGGCGTGAGACACCATGGAAGTACCGTGGTGGACGTCCAAGTGCTGCCCGCGAGGGCCGGCGCGAACCAGACGCTCTCGGTCGTGTCTTACTCGCCAAGCATCGTGGGCTTGCGGAGCGACGAGGTCGTTACGGACGAAAACGGCCGCGCGCAGATCGAGCTTGAGGGAAGGCTGCCCGGCCAAGGCGTGCTTCGCATGTCGCTTGGCGGTACTGACATAGCACAGACGCTTGTCGTGAGCGTGGGGACGGGTGAGGACGTTCCGCAAGTCATCGACGTCGCGGACTGTCAGATAACCATTGGCGGAGCCTCATTTGTCTATAATGGCAAGGAACACAGGCCCGCTGTCAGCGTGACGCACGACGGGGTGGGGCTCGCGCTTGGCACCGACTACGAGGTCGGGTTCCGCAACAACGTGAACGCTGGCACGGCAACGGTTACCGTTACGGGCGTGGGCAGATACGCCGGCTCCCAAAGCGTGACCTTTACCATCGAGGCGGCCACGCAGACCATCGTGACGGCCAAGGCAAGCTACAGTGTGGCCATGGGCAAGACCGTGGCGCTCGGTGGCGCGAACAAGACCCCCGGCGGAGGGGCGATTGGCTACAAGACCTCCGATGCCAAGGTGGCCAAGGTGAGCGCGTCCGGCGTGGTCACGCCGGTGGGCGTGGGCACCGTCACCGTGAGCTTGACGGCCGCTGCGAAGGGTAACTACAAGGAGACGACCAAGAAGGTCACCGTCGTGGTGACGCAGGGCGCGCAGACCATTGCGGCAGCCAACATGGAGTGCGTCCTGGGCAAGACCGTCAAGCTTGGCGCCAAGGCCAGCGGAGGCGGCAAGCTCACGTACAAGTCCTCAAGCTCCAAGGTGGCGACCGTCTCGGCCAAGGGCGTGGTCAAGGGCAAGAAGGTGGGCACCGTCAAGGTAACCGTTACGGCGGCAGCCACCAAGAACTGGAAGAAGGCTACCAAGGTCGTTAAGGTAAAGGTGGGCAAGGCCAACCCAATCGTCGCTTCGGCCAAGAAGAAGACCATCTCGGTCGCCTACGGCAAGGTAAAGTCCAAGGCGGTCGCCACGGCAGCCAACGTGAGGGTGTCCAAGGCCAAGGGCGCCGTGTCCTTCTCTAATGCCAGCACGGGCTCCATAGCAAAGAAGTTTGCCGTAGATGCCAAGACCGGCAAGGTCACCGTGCCAAAGAAGACCAAGAAGGGCAAGTACGCCGTGGTGGTGACCGCCACCGCCGCTGGCAACAAGTCCTACGTCTCTGGCGCCAAGACCGTCACCTATACCATCCGGGTGAAGTAGCGTGCGGGTGGTGGGGCGGATGATAGTGCGGGCACCATTGGGTCTGCTAGCACCTTGCCTTGGTATTGTTATGGTGTGCTGTGATTGCGAGCAGTGTGGCTCGCTCGGCCCGAAGCGCGCTGTGATTGCGAGCTGTGTGGCTTGTCCACCCACACCGCTCGCGATTACAGCACACGAGGCGCGGGTCCACCCACACCGCTCGAAAAGACAGCACGCACCACCCCGCACCACCCACACAGCTCCAAATCACAGCACGCTTCGGAGCTGGCGACCCCACAGCGAGCGATTACAGCACACTTCCAACTTTGCAACGGGAAGCGCTTCTCTCTGACTATTCCAATTTGGACTAAACATTTGCCTGAGCGTTTCCAAGCGTATATTGTGTGTGACAACCAGAGAGGAGACACGATGGCATTTGATACGAGCTCGGACTCTGTGCGGGAAATCGACCAGTCGCAGAGAATCGAACAGCTGTTGGAACATCTGCAAGCGCCTTTGTTTACGGCAAAGAAGGGCAAACCCGTGGAGGTGCCCACGCCCCTTGCCCCGCTGGCCGACACCCATGGCCACCTTACGCCGCTCAGGCATATGCATCCAGCTGTGGCAGTCGCGCGCGCCGCGTTGGTTGGGGTGCGCCTGCTGGCCGTGCCTGTGGATCCTGCCGACGACGTGCCGGACGTTCCGGCGTTCTTATCGTGGTTCGATGAGGTGCTGCATACGGCGACCGAGCTTCTTGCAAGCAATGGGGATACTCCCCATTGCCCGGAGCCACTGCCACACAACACATTCTTTCTTGCGGGCGTTCATCCTTACGGTGCCCAGAGGTTCATGGAAGACCCCGCGGTCCGCGCGCGGCTCTTGGCGCTCTTGGACCATGCGCTCTGCAAGGGCGTGGGCGAGTTTGGCCTGGACTATGGTCCTTGGAACAAGCTGCCCGCAGACGTGCAGATTGCGGCCTTTCGCGAGCATCTGCGCATCGCGCACGAGCGCAACCTCCCCGTGGAGCTGCACATTCGTGACGCGGATGGCGACGCCCATGCCCAGGCTCACGTCGATGCCCTGCGCGTGCTGCGTGAGGAGGGCGTTCCCGCCGCTGGCTGCGACCTCCACTGCTACACCAGCGGTCCCGACGTAATGACGCCCTTTGTGGAGCTGGGATGCCACGTGGCCTTTGGTGGCGCCGTGACCTTTGCGCGAAGCGAGGACATCCGTGTCGCTGCGGCAGCGTGTCCAGCCAACAAGATCTTGTGCGAGACGGACTCGCCCTACATGACACCCGTGCCCCTGCGTGGTCAAAGGTGCGAGCCCGCCATGGTGGCATTCTCGGCAGCGCACGTGGCGAGGGTGCGCGAGGAGGCGGGCGTTGCAACGCAAGCCCAGACATACGCCGACCTGTGGAACAACGCGCTTCGCTTCTTTGGGATGGGCGACTGAGCGCATGGACGTGCGGCGGCTGCTAAAAGGAGCGACGGGGGCCGCGGAGGAGCTGCTGTGGCCCACGCGCTGCGTGTCGTGCGACATGCCCGGCGAGCTGCTGTGCGAGGAATGCAGGGACTCCATGCCTTGGATCGCGCAACGATGGGCGTGTCCGGTTTGCGGAGCGCCTTTTGGATGGCTCACCTGCACGTCGTGCAAGGGCGGTTGGGAGCAGCGCGCGACCATATGCGCGTTGGGATTCGAGCAGACCTCGTCGCAGATGGTTGCCTGTCTTAAGGACCGTTTTGAGCTCCGGCTGGCTGGCGTCAACGCGGCGGCTATGGCAACGGCGCTTGACGAGGCTGGCTCTTGGCCGGCATTGGACGGCGCGCCACGTTACGATGCGAGCAACGTGGACGCGCTCTGCTTTGTGCCGGCAACCTCTGCCGCCTTTGCGCGTCGCGGCTTCGACCACATGGAGCTCGTGGCCCGCGAGTTGCAGCGGTTTGTGGACCTGCCCCTCTTTGACGTGCTTGCCCGTACGACGGGCAGGGACCAGCGCAAGCTTGGCCGAGAAGAGCGTGCCAAGAACCTGCGTGGCTCGGTGGAGGTAATCGACGACGTGGCGGGCATGCGCCTGTTGCTTGTGGACGACGTCATAACCACCGGCGCGTCCATGCGCGAGGCCACTCGCGCGCTTTTGGCTCGTGGTGCAAGCGAGGTAACGTGCTGTGCCCTCACCCGCGTGTGGTAGGGACACGTCCCGCGTGCGGTGCTCGTAGCCGGCCTTGAGCACGAACTCGACGAACCTGCGATAGTAGCCCCTGTCGAACGCATCGGCTAGCACAACAAGGTCGATGTCCTTCGTGGCCCGCTCAGGAGCGCCGTAGCGAGCGTACACGAGGTTGCAGGCGGTGCCGCCGATTATTGCGTGGCGACCGTGATAGCCTTCGAACCAATCGCGGAAAGTGTCTAACCCTCGTACCATGTGTATCCCTCCATTGCGTTCTCGATTGCCATGCGCACGCGCTCGTCCTCATGGATTTCCTCAGGTATGGTGGCGAGCATCGTGAACGGGTCCACTATGCCGTCGAGGGCGAACGGTGCGGGGTCGTAACCGAGGAGCTGCACCTCGATGGTGCGTCCCCGTCCAGGTATGTTCGTTGCCTGCGGTATCCTCGTCGCGTCGCTTTCGCATGCAGCCCAGGCCTCGTGCTTGGGTTCGGCCAGATTGCTGCGCGCGGATAGCGCGGAGAGGCCGCTCCTCAGCGCAGGCACCGGCCACGACGAGGGCGGCACGTTAGTGAAGAGTGTCGAACGGACGGCGTGACCAAAGAGCCTCCTGCCCTCCAAGAAGTACAGGCGGTTATCCGGCTTGAAAAACTCCTTGAGCCTGCCAGTCCTTCCTCCCACGCTGTAATCAATCATCTGCGCGCTTACCATGTTCTGCAGTGCGCGAGAGACAGTCGCCGAGGAGAGAGCGGTTGTGGTCATAACGTCAGCGGCGGTGAAGCGCTCGGTGTATAACCCGTAGAGGAACACTGCTTGGTCGGAAGCAGTAAAGGCGCGGCGAATTGCTTGTGGTTGTGCTGCTGCCTCAGAGAGAGCGAGGGCAAAGGATGGCAGGTACAGGTCTCCGCTTTCGCAGATGAACGCCTGTCTACCCTCCACGAGCGAGCGTCGTACGTTTCGCTCGAGCCTGTGCAGGTACGGTACGACTTCGTCGCCGAGCGCGTTTTCGAGTGCGAGAATCTGCCTCGCAAGTGCGTCTAGATCCACTGGTTCATGGAGGCATTCGGCTACGAAGATGTGCCTGCCGAGCACGCGCGCTTCGTAGACACCAAGTTCTCCCAGAAGGAAAGGGCTTACACGGTTGCTCGCGTCGACTTCTTCCACGGTGGCCGCGGAGTCCACGTTTCTCCGGAGTACCGATTGAATCGACTGCCTGACGTGCTGCATTGCTTTCCAATCTTACGTAATGTTACACTATATTGAAATATTATCGTAAATTTAGAAGTCTGCAAGTAGCATGGATAAATCGACTCCAGGGACAAAGGGGACGGGGCGTCTGTCCCGTTTTCCTGTATCCCGCTGAGAAAAGATTGGGACAAACGCCCCGTCCCTTTGTCACTCTTCGCGCCTTAGAAGGCGCGGCGAAGGACTTCTCTGATTTGGTCTGCTTGGTGCGCGCCAACATGTACGCATAGACAATGGGGACATCCGCATGAGGGCAGTCGCCCATCCGATGGGCTATCCAGTTCTGTACTTCGCCGTTATTATCGTAATATTGATTCATGTATAAAGTCTTGTGTGAGGGAATGAATTCAGATGACGACAAGAAGCATGGGGAGGGGAATCACTCTCACCAAGGAAATGTATAAGAAGATGGGCAAGAAGGTGGAGGTGAGTGTCCAGTCTCGTGCAACTGCCAAGGGCCACAGATTGCTGGTTTATACGAGCGAGCGTATTGACCCGCGTAGCCACGTGCGCTTTTGCTAGCCCTTGAGCCGTGGAGGTGTCTGCGTGCGGGCCGTGACTGTTATTGTGCAACCAAGAAATGGAAATCCTCCCTTTTGCTCGGCAACCCGTCGCCGTACCGCCCCGCTCCGTCGCAGCACCAGACTTGCGTTAAGGTATTCAAAAACCAACGCGAACTGAGGGGCGATGTCACAGATGAAGCCGACGGTCTACGAGGGCAACTACCCGTACGTCTTCGTGAGCTACGCGCACGCGGACGGCGCGGTCATGCCCATAATCCGCGCGCTCGTTGACGAGGGCTACCGCGTGTGGTACGACGACGGCATCCAGATGGGCTCGTCGTTCCCCGACTACATCGCAGACCACGTATTTGGGTGCGCGGCGTTCCTGATGTTCATCTCCAGCAAACTCCAACGTCTCCCAATGGTGCTGCGACGAGGCCAACTACGTGCTGGGCCTCGGCAAGCCGATACTCCCGATTTATCTGGAGAACGTTGAGCTCAGACGTGGGCTGCGAATGCGACTCGGTACCAGGCAGTCTATATACTGTTTAGAGTTTCCCTCCAGAGACGCGTTCTGTCGTGAGCTGTTTAAGGCGCAAGTGCTGCGCGTGTCTTACATCGGAGGGAGCGAGTCGGCTAGGCGTGGACCCTTGGGGAGAGTTCTCGTCGGGAGGTGTGCAGGTCACACATTTTCAGGCGATGGAAGCGCGGCCAGAAAACAAGAACCTTGCCATCGTGAGTGGTGTCGTGCGCAGAGCTTCGTTCGCCGAGTACTCGTGGGCGGGACTCAAGGTGCTGCCGCAAATGATTGCTGCGGTGAGAAGCGACGCGGAGGGGCTAGCGATCGCGAAGGCGTACTGCCTTGTGGACAAGGATGGCTTGCTACAGGGCGACGAGAAGCCCCTCGAACTCAAGGGCGGAACCAAGACGTCCGTCCGCATCCTTGGATTCCGTCACGACGAGCTGGCGGCAGGTGGTATTGCAGGCATCTCCCTCGAGTTCGCGAACGTGTCCGCGACGCACAGGATGAACCCAAGTCCAATCAACGTCGGTGGCTGGGAAAAGAGCGAGATGCGTTCGTGGCTCAACGAAGACTATTTTGCGAAGCTACCAGATGACCTCCGCCCGCTAGTGGAGCCTGCGTGGAAGCTGACGAACAATGTGGGTAGGGTGAGAAAGGAGAATGACGTCTCGGTGGTGCGGCGTAACGCAGATGGTCCCGATAGGCTTTGGCTCCTTTCGTTGTCCGAAGTGTACGGGAGTTTTTCGTCAAAGGATGAAGACAAACTTTGGTCGCCCTCCACCTACGACGCCGAGGGTGCCCAGTACCAGCTCTATGAGAGTAAAGAAGTGTCGACTACCAGTTATTCTTTTTGCAAAAAGGACGGGGCATATTCGTTGTGGTGGTTACGCTCGCTGCTTGTCGGTAACTCCAACAGCTTTCATTGTGTTTACCGCGACGGCGGTTGGGACGGTTGGATATTCGCCGACCGTGGCTGGGGCGTGTCCCCCGGCTTCTGCTTCTAGCCATCCAGAATCTTGCATAGTGCCCGCCTCGCGTGCTTGCCATCGGGCTTGGCTCAGCCCATTTGGGGAAGCGCCATTTCGGCATGCGAAACTAGCCAAAATAATGGCGTTTTGGGTAGTTTTACGGTCTCGAAAAATACGGGGCTACATTTTCGACTCCATCTACCTGCACCGGTTTTGCGGGTCAGGTTTCGCGCTGGTGGGGAAATCGCATTCAAAAACTACCCAAAACACGGAAAAAGTGGCCAGTTTGGCATCTCGAAATGGCGCTCTGGGCATACGGGTTGCAAACTGCGCGGCCAAGCGAGGTTAAAAGTGGCAGCGGGACTCTGGAGCCGATTCCGGGGACGATGGCCTCCGAATCCGCACGGCCTACAGATAAGTAAGTGACCCTTACCGGGTGGCCACGAATCGCATTGCGGCTGTACAACATAAAAGTTAAAACCTGTACACTTTTGGTACGAATCAGACCCCTACCGCGTACACAAATGGGCAAATAGTGTACGCGGTAGGGAAGAATTCGTCACTGTTTGTGTACGGGTTAAAACTTTGATATGACTGAGCGGCGACGCGAGCACCGGCCCTACCCGAGCACCCCGCCCGTCCCGGCGCCAACGTCCGTCTGGCGCACGTCCGTTCTAACTCCATGCTATACTGTGCGTGTCTCATCCCAGGTCTGTGGTTGCGGGCGTGCGCCACCGTGGAACGCGCCCTAGTCCATGGCAGACGAGGCCAAAGGGATCCACGTAAGTTCGGGTGTGGGCATCCGGGCGATCATGGCTCGTCCTAGAAGTAAGTCGCACCTCCCGTTGATCGAGGCAAAGGGTGTCTCGCGGGGGAGAGGGCAAGTAGTGGGGGTGCCCGAGCACCCGAAGCAAACGTCCCCGTGCGCGAGTGTGGGGCCAAATACCAGGTCAGCTGGGATGCGACTCTTATGGATGCGAGGGACGGGCGCGAGGCACGGCCGCGAGGGGCAGGAGACCCGGTATGAACATAGCCAAGGTACGAACAGCCCTTCTGTGCGGGGTGCTTGCCGTTGCGATGGCGCTCGCTGCCTGCGGCAACACCGCCGCCCCAAAGAAGGTATCCCAAAACAAGAAGCAGGCATCGACTCCCGCCGCCATCGAAGGACTGCAAAAAGACGGCGTGCTTACCGTGGGCATTCTCTCCAGCTCCACCACCCCCTTTGTAATGGAGACGAGCTCGTCCACAACCGGCCTCGATATAGACCTTGCCCACTCCTTGGCCAACGAACTCGGACTCAAGGTTGCGTTTGTCACCGTGGAGGACACGTTGGATGGCTTGGCACAGGGGTGCGACGTGGTAATGAACGCAACGGCCGACAAAAACAAGGACTTTGAGGTAATCGGTCACTACGCCGACTCGGCGACTGCCTTCTTTCACAAGGGACCAACAACGGTGGTGAAATCCGACGACCTCAAGGACAAGAGCGTTGGAGTTCAAGACAGCTCATCCGCCCAACGCGCCCTGCGCATTACGGACTTCAATGCGAGCGAGAACTCGTACCGAAACCTAGGGCGTGCCTTTGGCGCTTTGGAGGTTGGGACCATCGACTATGTGCTATGCCATACCACCACGGGGGCGTACCTCTGCACCAGATACAAGGACGCATCGTTTGCGGGGACGCTGAGCGAGCCCGTGGCAAATGGCATCGCCGTGGTCAACTCAAACGACAGCGTGTGCAAGGCCGTGCGCGAGGGCTACGAGCGGCTAGAGAAGAACGGCGTCCTTGCCGAGGTTCGCCGTTGCTGGCTTGGTGACATGCCCCTGCTTTCGTCAAAGTCGCAGATTGCCGGAATCCCCATGAAAAAGACCACGGGCGAGTCGCTGGAGAGCCTCTCTGCCGACGTGGAGGCGATCAACACCAGGATGGACGGGTCCACCGCCGGGGCCAATGCAGTGACGCCATAAGCGGGCAGTGGAGCGGGGAGCGTCACCTATCACCCCGTTCCCGGCCCCATTCACTACATCGCCGAATCGACGAGCAAAAACCCGAGCGCGGCGGGTAGTATAGAACCAGCCACATTCATTACTTATCCAATCAAGTGGCAGGATGCGAGGCAAGGAGGCAGCAATGGTAAGTATCAAGCTCTCGGGACGTAAAGTTACCATTTCCGACTCTCTCCGCGAACAGGTGGACCTCAAAATAGGCAATGCTCTGAAGGTCTTTGACATTCAGCCCATGACGTGTGACGTGGTCTTGCGCGTTGACAAGAACCACTCATACGGCAAGCGCAACGCCTGCGAGGTAACGGTCTTCGTAAGGGACAACGTGGTGCGCGTTGTAGCCACCGGAGACGATCTGGAGAGCGCCATCGACGAGGCCGCGTCCAAGGTTACCCGTCAGCTGCGCAAGTACAAGACGCGCGTGGTAGACAAGCGTCAGCGCTCCAAGAGGCCCGAGCCCGTAATGGAGGCACTTGCCGACTTGCCGGTAGTCGACGAGTCCCAAGACGACGATGTTCTTGTACGCGAGAAGGTCGTAGACCTTACGCCCATGACGGTGGACGAGGCGTTGGTTCAGATCGACCTCATCGGACACGACTTCTATGTATTTGAGGATTCTCGTACCGGCTTGACAAATGTGGTGTATCGTCGCAAGAATGGCGGTTACGGCATCATTAGGCCCAAGATCGAGGACGAGGATGAGTAAGCACACAGAAGAAGAAGCAGTAGATCCAAAACTCACCATGTCGCGTGCCCCAGAGGACGTTGTGTCCGTGGGGCGCGCGTTCCATCAAAAGCGCACGTGTCGCATAATCGTGGACTCAAGCGGCGACTTTGCGCCGGAGGTATTGCACCGACTGGGCGTGCAGTACATTCCCTTTACCTACGTTACGCCCGAGGGCGAAAGAGAGGACGACCTGTGGCAGAGCGTCGAGCCGCACGAGTTCTACGAGACCCTGCGCAAGAACCCCGAGCTCCACTACAGCACCTCTGCCATTACCCCTGGCAGGTACATGGAGATCTTTGAGGACGCGGCCAAGGAGGGGCTTCCCACCATCTATCTGGGACTTACGGGCGGTCTCTCGTCCTCCATCCACAACGCAAGGCAGGCGGCCCAGATGGTGCGCGAGAACCATCCCGGCTTCGAGCTGTATGTCATCGACACGCGCTGCGACTCTGCGGCGGGCGAGCTTCTGGCCATTGAGGTTATGCGCCAGGCCACTCGCGGCCTTACCGCACGCGAGCTGTACGAGTGGGCACGCGAGGCTCGCTACTTCATCCATGGCTACTTTACGCTGGACAGCTTTGCTGCCTTGGCGGCAGGTGGCAGGATCCCTCCGGCGGCGGCCACCGTGGGCGGCAAGCTGGACATAAAGCCGGAGCTCTCGTACGACATCAACGGTGCCCTGAGCCTGTGCGGCATGTGTCGCGGGCGCAAGAAGGCACTGCGCGCCATCCTGCAGGACTTCCGCGAGAACTACAACCACGACACGTCGCTTCCTCTGGCCATCGTCTCCACCGATGCCGAGAAGGACGCAAACTGGCTCGAGAAGGAAGTACGCAGACAAGAGGGCTGCAGCCAGGTGACCATCATTCGCAGCCAGGTATCGCCCATTCTGGGTAGCCATGTGGGCCCTGGCATGGTGGCCCTTATCTTCTGGGGGAGCGACCGAAGAGAGAAGCTCTCGTTTACCGACAGGCTTGCGCGTAAGGTGCGCGGACAGCGGTCGGATGCCGAATAGACACGTGGCACACCCGTTTTCCGAAAAGGGTGTGCCGCTTTGTTTTTCCACATGCAGAAAGGAACCAACATGAGCATCGTGCGCATGCGCAACGTTGCCTTTATTGGCACGGGTATTATGGGCGCGGCGATTGTAGGGCACCTTATGGACGCGGGGTACAAGCTCACCGTGTACAACCGTACCAAAGACAAGGCCCAGCCGCTTTTGGACCGCGGTGCCACGTGGGCGGATTCCGTGGCAGAGGCCGCCCGCAACGCAGACGTGGTGTTTACCATGGTGGGCTATCCCAAGGATGTGGAGGACGTCTACCTCTCCACGGACGGCCTGCTCGCCGCCACACGCAAAGGCGCGTGGATGATCGACCTCACCACCTCGTCGCCCCAGCTTGCGCGGGACATCCACGGCGTGGCCGAGGTCACCGACAGGCATGCCGTGGACTGCCCCGTTACGGGTGGGGAGGAAGGGGCCATTGCCGGTACCCTCACCCTTATGCTGGGATGCACGCAAAAGGAGGCGGAGCCCATCGTGGGCCTGCTTGGGACCTTCTCGCAGAAGATCTTCTACTTTGACGCCCCGGGCGCGGGACAGACGGCCAAGCTGTGCAACCAGATCTCGCTCGCCGCCTGCATGGTGGGGTACGCGGAGGCCTTGGCACTTGCCAACCAGTCCGGCCTGGACCCGGCGGCCGTGCGAGAGCTCGTCCTTAGCGGAACCGGGGCGTCGGGGGCCATGGATAAGCTCGCCCCGCTATCGCTTGACGGGGACTACAAGCCCCGCTTCCGCTCGGAGCACCTTCTCAAGGACCTTGGCATCGCCCTTGCGGCGGCCGACGAGTTGGAGCTCAATCTTCCCGGCACCGGCAACGCCCGCGACCTGTACAATCTGTTGTGCGAGGTGGGTGGCGGACAGCTGGGGTCCCAGGCCGTCTCCCTAATGTACGAAGACGAGCAGACCTGTGCCGCCGCAGGCCTGGATTGGTCGCTGGTGCAATAGATTGCAATAGATACGAGCGGCACGTCGCGCCAAGGAGTCGGCGTGCCGCGCTACACGAAAGGAACCATATAGAGTGAGCGAAGAAACCGCGCAGAGTTCCATAGCGGTACTCATAGACTACGAAAACCTTGCGCTTGGCACGGGACGGCGTCGGCGCAACGGACATCAGACAGCCGGCCCAGCGCCAGACGTAAAGCGAATCCTGGAGCGGCTGGTCGACAAGGGCCGCATCGTATCCAAGCGCGCCTACTGCGACTGGCAGCGTTTTGACACGGCGGTGGGCCCGCTGCACGAGCTGGGCATCGAGCTCATAGAGATACCCGACCGCGCCTACACGGGCAAGAACTCCGCCGACATCCGTCTGGCGGTGGACGCGGTGGAGATCTGCCTTACGCGCGACCACATAGACACATTTGCGATTCTGTCGGGCGACTCGGACTTCTCGCCGCTCGTCTCCAAGCTCAAGGAGTTTGGCAAGGTGGTCGTGGGCGTGGGCATGAAGGAGGCCACCAGCACGCTGCTTGCCGAGAACTGCGACGAGTTCATATTTTATGAAGATATTGTGAGCACAGGCGGATTCCCCAACTTCCAAGCTCGTGTGCCACGCGAGAAGCACTCGTGTTATCAGTTGCTGTTGGAGACCGTTGATGCGTTGCAACACGAGTCCGACGGTGCCATCTTGGCTTCCTTGCTCAAGACAACCATGAAACGCAAGCGTCCGCAGTTCTCGGAGCGCAGCTTTGGATACAGATCCTTTACTCAGCTCTTGCAAGAAGCGGCAAATCTTGGTTTTATTGACATACATCAAGACGAGAAGAGCGGCACCATTGCCGTTGACGGACTTTGCGAGTGAGGAAGGAAGCATGCATGTCTAATGGGGTTGATGCCGTCCAGATGACGGAGGAGATGCGTGACGTATTGGTGGAGAAGCTGGCGGGAACCAATCGACGAATGCGCCAGGATGCTGCCCACCTGCTTGCCGTTACAGCTCGCCAAGACATCGATTATGTTTTGGACATAACCGATGCGCTCATAGACGCACTTACGCTTCCCGAGGCACAGACGCGGTGGGAGTGCTTGGATATGCTCGCCCAGATTGCAACGGTGGAGCCCAACAAGGTCCTCGGTGCGTTTGAAGGCGCCGAGGAGGCGTTGTTTGATGACATCTCTGCCTCGGTGCGCCTCTCGGCATTTAGGTTTTTGTGTCGCTACGGGGCCATCTCTCCCGAGTGCGCCGCGCGTGCGTGGGCGCTTATGAGCGAGGCGATCCAGTGCTATCACGGTGATCCCGAGTATCGCGAGATGCTGGTGCGGCTCGTTGAGTTCGCGCAGGGCAACATTGGCGATGAGGTGCGGGCCTCTCTTGTTGATCGCATGCAGTTTGACGCCAAGAACGGTCGTGGGTTTATGAAGGCGTACTCCACCGAGATCTGTGCCGTGGCAGGCGGAAAGGCGTAACGCATGCAGAAGACCGACGCGGATGAGCTAAGGCAGGCAGATGCGCAGAGGCGCCTCACGTGGCAGGCCGTTCGCGACTTGAGGCTGCGCGCCTTGCCCGTGGCGCTGGCAGTCGTGGTGGCTTTGGTTGTTGGCGTGGGGATTGGCGTTGCGCTGTATCCGCACTTGCCGTTGCCCGGCACGTTGGCTACCCTTCCCGGGCGAACATCGGTTACCGAGCGGGAGCTGGACATGCCGTTGGGGTCATACACCTACGACGGCGAGACAACGTGGGTGTCGGTTCGCGAGGCCATTGAGGAGACGAGCTCGCTTGAGGCGGCGCAAAACGCCGATGGCACATACGACATTCCCAGCGTGGAAGCGGTGCTTTCTGTGGCGCGTAACCACTTCTTGCTGCTGGATGCAGACGCGCAGGGAATCGCGGTAAGCGATGACGAGGTGGCGACCTACATGCAGGACACGTGGGGTACCGACGACGTTGCCACCTTGGCCAAGGACTACCGCATGACCGAAGACGGCGTGCGTGAGCTTATGCGACGGTCGGCTCTGCTGCGCAAGCTTCGCGACGAGGTGGTGACGACCGAGGCCCTCAAGGAGCCACGCGTCCCTCCCGTGCCTGAGGAGGGCATGGAGGGGTATGCCACGCAGGAGTATGCGACCTATATATTGGAGCTTGTTGGTGACGAGTGGGATGCGAGTGCCAACTGGTGGGCGCGCGACGAGGGACCGTTTAGGGACCAGCTCATCAACTTCTCGATCTCCAACGAGGGGGCGACGTATGCTGCTGCGCAGGCTGCCTACTTTGTTGCCCGGAGCCAGTATGCGGCGGTGGAGCAGCAGATTGCAAAGGAATGGTCCACGTATGTGAACCAGATCCTTTCCGAGGTTACCGTGGAGCTCGGCACGCTTGTGTGCTAGCGCGCGGCGTCGGGTGGGCTCTGGTGCGTCGGGCCGCGCGGCTAACCTCCGCTTTTGCACGCGCCGGCTTGGCTGTGTGCAAAACCGGATGTGTCCCGCTCATCCTCGTGGGTTACACCTCAAGAGGAGGACGATCGGGACTCATCCGTGTGACTTCGAAAAAAGCACTTGACAAGAGCATGCAAAACAGCGATGATTAGCTATCGCAAGCCAGCTTAGCTCAGTCGGTAGAGCACCGCTCTCGTAAAGCGGGGGTCATCAGTTCAAGTCTGATAGCTGGCTCCAGAATTTTCGCAGGTCAACGGGGGTGTTTCTCGTTGGCCTGCTTTCGTTTTGGGCGTTTTGGCACCAAAATGTATGCAAACTTGCACCAAATGGTTAGCAAACACGCGAAAACACTCCAAAAACGCCCCCGAAACTGGGGAATGATAACCCGTATGGTTTGCTAAAATCAGTTCAAGAGCCGCGGGCGCCGTGATTGTATGGAGCAGCGGCTTCTGTTGTTAATTGTCGTTGAGGGCGATTCCTACCCGGGTTCAGGTCACGGGTGTCTGGGCGACCACCGATTTTCTCCCCGTCTAAAATCTGTACCTGCTTTTCCGGTACGGCGGAAGGATTGCCACAAGATACAGCGTGGTAAAATGCACTTACCGGAGAAAGCCTGAGCTACGCCTGCCGGGGCAAACCTCCGGTGTTTTCTTTGATGGAAGATGCGCGTGGTAGCATCTGATTGTCGGTGAAGGTTCAGATGCCAGATGCATGGCCGCTGATGCTTGGCTATCACGGGACCGAGTGCGGCGTATTACAAAAGCGCCTGCATCTCTATCCGGTATTCAGGACCGGGGAGATGCGATTGACGCTTGTATTGACAACACCACACCGTGCTTACCACAGTCCTGAAATGATTTATTATCATGCTGGTGCAGCGTGAGGGGAACAGCAGCGGGGTGTCGGTGAAACTCACCGGATAAACAAGCGCCACAGGTGTCCCACGTTGGGAACAGCCGTAGCGCCTAAACAGACAATACCACACCACGTCTACAACGAACCCCATACGGGGCATTTTTCATGCCGATGTAACGTGAGGGAGACAGCATCGCCATGCACGTTTTAGTCCCAATCGCAGCATGCGGATCGATGCGTCACGCATGCTCAGTGAGCAGATGGGATCACAACCGTCGAATCCGTGGATGTCCAGAGAAAGGGGGACCACCGACTTTGATGCCGATGGTCCTCCCGGTCCTACATGTGGGAAAGAGCGTCAAGCGAGCGGTCCCCCTTTTATTCATCGTCGGAACCAGCGGGTGCGTCCAGTCCACGCCGAACGCGAACAGCAGCGTGTGGAGGTTAAGCTCGTCGCGCGGCATGAGCTCGATTGATATCCCCTCGAGCATCTGCCCGACCGTGCGCATCCTCCCGTCGTCGCAGAGGTGGGCGGTGCTGAGCGGCGGCATCCTCCACCCCTTGCCGTGGTCGTCCCCATGCGTCTCGCGAACGAAACGAACTGCTCGACCAGGCTGGTTATGGCGTCCAAGTCGTACCCTGCGGGGATGGTCAGGTGATCGCGGGTCTCTCGTTCCCCGTCACCCACCACCCACACGCCCCGGACGCACGATAGCGAGACGCACAGGTCCCTCGTCACAACGCCCTTGTCGTCCGTGTTCTTCAGGAGCAGGTCGAATGCTCCGGGGGCGAACGTCGTCTGAATTCTGTGGCTCATCGCGGTGGTCCTCTCTCCTCGTCGCGCATGCCGGATGGTACGGACACGTTAGCACCATGGCCCCCAGACAATAACAACTGATAAACCCTCCAGGATAAGACCACAACATCTGATAAAGCCTTGGGGTAGAATGTCCGAGGGGGTGGTGCGCATGAGGGCAGGGGACGCGGTAGCGGAGCTGGTGGCGATGTCGGGCAAGGGCCCCATCGCGGTCTCGCGCGAGATGGGAAGGTCTGACACGTACGTATCCATGACTATATCGAGGGGGTCGGTGCCGAAGCTGGACACGTTCGTGGAGATCGCGGCGGCGTGCGGCTTCGAGCTCGTCCTGAGGGGCGAGGGCAGGGAGATCACCATAGAGTACCAGTGACGCGGCGCACGCGTGGCGGGCGCTTTTCTCTCCTCGCAGCCCCCGCGGTTGGTCCATGCCGAACTAAAAAATGTTATCGTGGAAGTGTTCCGCTATACGCCGAAGGCATCAGCGGAACCCACGGGGGAGGGTATGCCCCATCCATCTGTTTAAACGTGATTTGAACCGCTTGAAAATGAACAGGATTAACCCAAGAATTCGAATGGGCTAAAACGGGCCAATCATCAACGTAGAATTCGTACGAATGGTATGCTAAAAGTCTATCGGAGCTGAACGCACCCTAGTCTACGAGCGCATTCAATCTACCGAGCGTGTTATAACGCATTAGACAGAACACTAGCACAAGCTGTTTCGTCGATTCGCCCACGGTAATGCCTCATCTCGGTAGCGTCTAGACCTTCCAGCAGCTTGCCGGTCGCGAATACGTGCTCTCGCCCCACAATTTTTGTCCAACCCCATTGCTACAGTTGTCCGCGATATCTTCCAGCGGCATAAAAACGAGGGTCCCACGGAATTCGACTCCGTATGCCAAGACATCGAGTACATCGGCGCGCACGCGAAGAGCGCCGTAGAGCATGACGCTTGGTGGGAGCGCGACGCCTTGTTTTACCTGCGGAACGAACCGGAGATGCTGTCACTCAAGCACACGTGCCAATCGCGCCATAATCGCGCCAAGCAATCAAACTTGGTGCGATAGGAGGGAGTCGAAGTGGAATCAAGACAACTGGCGGAGACGATTGAGCTCGTTGAGAACGTGAACACAGAGTTCAATTACCATAGACCCGGGCAGGATAGTGACCGAAAACGCGAGCCGCGCTATGTTCGAGGGGCCCATCTCCCCGGACGGATTCACCCCTCTGCCAAAGAACCCGCTCATAGCCTCGTTCTTCTCGAACATCGGCCTCGCCGAAGAGCTCGGCAGCGGCACGAGGAACCTGTTCAGGTACTCTCCGCGCTACTCCGGCAAGGACCCCGTCCTCCTTGAGGGGACGGTGTTCAAGGCGACCGTTGCCATGGCGGTGGGAAACGGTCGCGCACGCAAATACGTCCTGAGCGGCACGGCTGGACCGATGCGCGACTAGCCATGCAGGCAGGTCGTCCCTGTGGCACAACGTTTCCGGGAAACGGTGTGCCACCTTGGCCCAAGCAAAGGGGAGTATCCCCATTGCTTGTGTCACCCGTTCTCGTTGTGTTCCAAAGACCAGCGCCAAGCTGGAACAACGCGCACGGTGCCCTCGTCGGTGGCGATCTGCTCTTCTTGGTCCAGCGTTATTATCGTTCCATTGTCAAGCCCGGCGATACGCATCACTTCCGCCAGCCCCCTCAGCTCCCTCTTGCGGGTTTTTGCCGCTACCATCTCCGCGCACACTTGGAAGGCTTGGTATGGAGCACGCTCGAGGGCATCCCCAACCACGAAGTCTACCTTTGCACGCGATGGAGCGGGTGCGTTCCATGACGCTACGGAGTCGTCTCGGCTGCCCGCACGCCGACGAACGAGCTCGAGGAAGACGGCAGTCTCCAAACGCTTGCCTAGGTCCTGCTGGTTGGCACGCGAGACGGCGAGCGCAAGCCCTGGATCCGCCGCATAGACCTTTGGCATTGCCGTGGTTGACGGCATAAGCTGTGCTGTAAACTCTGGCAGCAAGTGGAAGAGATACGCCTGACGCATGAGTTCCGAGAGTGCGTTGAGCTTTGTCCAGTAAGCCTTGTAGCCCAGTGCGCTCAGTGTCTCCGAGAGATTGTTAAGAGAGTAGTCGCAGCCCGTGTTGCGAAGCGCGAATCGTGCGAGCTGGTTGGCGAGGGCAATGTCTGTCCTTCCGTGGCGTTCCGCTACGTCGCGCGCAACCACGTCTCGCACGATATCCCCTAACTTCTTAAGAAAATTTAGAAATATAGTAGCATACTTCTCTATCTCGTTACCAAGCAAAGGGGAGTATCCCCATCGCCCGACCATTGCCCGTCGGTCTTATCTTAGGGTCTCAGCGCAGTGGGCGGGACCACGATAACGCCGTCAGGCCGGGTGTACGCTGCAGCGGACATGCCGCAAATCACTACAAGTATTGATGGAGGCTGCGCCGTGGAATCTTCTTCCATCAGGCGCTTCATTCTTAGGAGTCCCTTAGCGGCTTCGTCGATTTGGTTGGCCCCTACCTTGATTTCGAAGGCACCCCAGCGGCCGTCGCGCAGTTCCACCACGGCGTCAATTTCGCGATTCGATGCGTCTCTATAGTGGTAAAGCTTCGCGTCGAGGGATTGAGCGTATATCGCTAGGTCTCGCTCGCACATTCCCTCAAAGAGAAAACCAAAGGTGTTGAGGTCTGCAATAAGGCCGCGCGAATCAACTCCGAGCGCGGCTGCGTCCAAGGAAGGGTCTGCCAGATGACGCTTGGGAGACTTTCCCACGCGTATAGACGAGCGCAGGTGAGGACTATAGGCGGGCTGCTCCCACACCACGAAGAGTCTCCGTAGCACCAACAGGTAATCCGCAACAGTGTCCGGCGCAATTGTCTCGTCATCAAACTTCAACATGTCTTTCCGCAGTGTGCTATTCTTTGCGAGCGTGCTCTCGTTTCGGGCGAGCGACCGTAGGAGGGCCATGAGCTTCTGTGGGTCCCTCCGCACGCCATCGATACGGCTTGCGTCATCCTCGACTGTGAGCTTAAGGTAGCTTCTCGCGAGCATGCGAGCCTCTTCCTCCGACCTTCCCAAGCTTTCTGGCCATCCGCCACGCACAATGAGCTGGGCAAGCTCAGCTATGGTTGGTTGTCGCAAGGGAATGCTTCTGGGAGGAGCGTCAAAGACTTCGCCAAGAGAAACGTCCCCCGATGAGTCGCCCGACTCAAAGAGGGACATCGGCCGCATGTCCAATGTACATATGCGACCCACACCGCTATGCATGACGCCCCTGCGCTTAGGGGTCGATGAGCCCGTAAGGATGAATCGTCCCCTTAAGCGGCTGCAATCTACGTCAAGCCTCACAGCATCCCAGATACCTGGCACTTCCTGCCACTCGTCAACGAGATGGGGCGGTTCTCCAAACAGAACGAGAGTGGGATCCAGTTCGGCAAGACGCCGGTTCTGGAAGCTGCCAGCCGGGTCACCAATGAATGTAACGCTTTCCGCTTGGTTGAGCGACGTCCAGGTCTTTCCGCACCAGCGCGGACCCTGCACGCACACGGCGCCAAAGGTGGAAAGCGCCCGTCTAAGTTCATCGTCTATTACGCGTGGGAGGTATCCTTTTTCGGTTAGTGGCATGGCTTTCCTTTGCCGATGATGCTATTAGGAGAAATTCAAGAGATTTAGTAGGAGAAAATCAAGTAACGTGACAATGGGAACGGAGGGTCGTGTCTCATGCTCACCATCCGGGTGGCCGAACTGTCAAAAGGGGCTAAACCCCTTTTGACAGTGCTAACAACGGGCGCTTTCTGACGACCCCGGTGTTCCACGACAAATCGGTGGGCATTGCCGGAGGACAAACACCCCGTCCCCATGTTACTGTCCAAGTTGTCATGAGGCGAGCAGGTAGCGGCGCATCCTGCTGCTTGCCGGGGCGGTTGCGACAACCTTACCCTCCGATACGAGCTTTCGAAGCCTTCCGCGCACGGTATCGAGCTTGAGGCCCGTCTTCTCTGCAAGCTCGCGGGCCGTCACCGCCTCGTGCTGTGTCATGAGCGAGAGGATGGCCTCGTCGGACGTGACGCGCGCTGGCAATTTATGAGCCGCGCCGTATGCGAGTGACGCTCGCGAGTGCACGTCAGGACGCCAAAGGTTGACCTTGAAGTAGTCACCGCCCGCTTCGAACGAGGGACGGGGAAGACCCCCACGCCTCATCTCGTACAGAACCATGGGGATGCCGGAGCCTTGTGCCTCCACCCTCATGCCCGTACCCGAAGGCGAGGGCAGCGAGCGCGAAAGCCGCATAAGAGAAGCGTTGCGGCACCGAGAGATGCCATCCGCAAGGTTTTCCAAGGTCTTGCCGCCCCAGAGTCCGCCCGGGCTGGTCACTTCCACACGGTTGGGGTAGATGTCCACCACGACGGCCTGCCCCAAAAAGAGGTCGGAGTACTCGCGGTGCACCATGGCGTTGGCGATCACTTCTCGAAGAACCTCTTCTGGAATCTCAGGG
>JAUMWL010000214.1 GCA_030529665.1 Coriobacteriales bacterium | reverse complement strand
CTACCAGCCCTTATGTGCGAAATATGTAGGCCTAGGTGTCAAAGACGGGATTATACCCCGCCCGCGTAGGTTGATGCAGGAGCGAACGAGCCTATCGGTCAAACGATGGGGTAGACAAAGGGACAGTCCCTCGACTCTGCCCGCAGGCTCGCGCATGCAGGTGAACTCGGGGGACTGTCCCTTCTGTCTATTTGTATTGTGCTACTTGCCCGACTGGAGTCCCGAGCCAGGTCCCTGCACCTTGGACCACGTCTTGGACTGCAGGCCGTGCAGCACAATGAAGCCCTCGGCAAACGACTGGTCAAACGTGTCGCCCTCGTCGTAGGTTGCCAGGTTGTAGTCGTACAGCGCGTAGTCGGAGCGCAGGCCGTCCACAAAGATGCCGCCCTTGCACAGCTTAATGCGCACCTCGCCGGTGACGTACTTTTGGGTATAGGCGTTGTATGCGTCGATGGCGCAGCGGTTCTGGCTGTACCACAGGCCGCGGTAGACCGTGGAGGCCCACTCGGTGTCGAGCTTGGCCTTCTGCTTGAGGGTCTCGGCATCCAGGCACAGGCGCTCGAGCGCACCGTGGGCCTCAATGAGCAGCAGCGCTGCCGGGCACTCGTAGCACTCGCGGCTCTTGATGCCCACCACACGGTCCTCGATCATGTCGATGCGGCCATAGCCATTGCGGCCAGCGATCTGGTTGGCCTCGATGATAAGGTCGAGCAGGTCCATGCGCTTGCCGTTGAGACTCACGGGGATGCCAGCCTCAAAGCCCACCACAACGGTCTCGGGCTGGGCGGGGCAGTCCTCGGGGTTGACCGTCATCGTCCAGATGTCGGCGGGAGGCGTGTTCCAGGTGTCCTCCAGCACACCGCACTCGATGGCACGACCCCACAGGTTGTCGTCGATGGAGTAGGGCTTCTTCTTGGTGGTGGGCACGGGCACGCCGTTGGCCTCGGCCCACTCCATCTCGGAGTCGCGGGTGGTAAGGTCCCACTCGCGCACGGGAGCGATGATCTGCAGGCTGGGGTCGAGCGCGCGGATGCAGGTCTCAAAGCGAACCTGGTCGTTGCCCTTGCCCGTGCAGCCATGGGCGATGTACTTGGCGCCATACTGGTGTGCCACGTCCACAAGGTGCTTGGAGATGAGCGGGCGGGACAGAGCGGAGAGCAGCGGATAGATGCCCTCGTACTTGCCGTTGGCCCAAATGGCCTTGCTGAGGATCGTGTTGGCATACTCGTCGCGCATGTCGATGGCCTCGGAGGCAATGGCACCCATGTCCAGTGCCTTTTGCTTGATCCAGGAGAGGTCCTTCTCGTCCTGACCCACGTTGCCGCAGATGGCAATGACGTCCATATTCTTTACAACCTGCAGCCACTTGACGATAACCGAGGTGTCGAGGCCGCCCGAGTACGCAAGCACTACCTTTTCTTTTTCCATGATATGCCTTTCTGGTAGATAGGTATTTGCACTATAGGGCTTGCAGAGACTTGCGTTTGAGGTCGCAACACAACCGACACAATGATTGTACAGTTATGGACGGATTGCAGATAGAATGGTCACGTGCACGCGGTGAGGAGGAACATGGACGCAAAGGACGCACAGGCGGTTGCGCGAGCGGCAAACATCGTGTCGGATTGGTGCGCGTTGCGCGACGTGCCAGAGCTCACGGAGGACTCGGCCAGTCTGTTCGTGCTCTTTGGTGGTGCCATAATTGGGTCGGTGGATGTGCTTGCCCACGCTATGCGGCGTGGGGTGGCGTGTTGCTATGCCATCGTGGGCGGCCGTGGCCATGCCACGAACCTGTTGGACGAGTCGGTCGCGCGCGAGCTGTCTCAATGGGATTACGGTCGTGGTCCCGCTCCCGCGCCTGGGGTGGACAGTGAGGCGCGCATGCTGGAGGCCCTGCTTGCCCAGCGGTGGGGCCTGCACGCGGATTTGCTTGAGGGAAGGTCCACCAACTGCGGCAACAACATCACGTTCTTGCTGGACATGCTCGACGAGCGGGGATATGTGCCCAAGAGCGTGGTGCTGTGTCAGGATGCGGTGATGCAACGGCGTATGGATGCGACCTGGCGCCGGCAGGTGCGGGACCGCCCGTGCTATGCCAACGTAAAGGTGATCAACTGGGCGAGCTATCAACCACGGCTGGTGGCGCGAGGCGCATCGCTTGAGTGGGCCGAGGCACCGGAGGGCATGTGGCCCATAGAGGCTTACCTCAACCTGCTGGTTGGCGAGGTGGCACGGCTTACCAACGACGAGCAGAGTTATGGACCACGTGGCAGGGACTTTGTGGTGCCCGTTGAGGTGTCCAATGCCGTGCGTGAGGCGGCCGAAGTGCTCAAACGCTGCGTCGACGGTGCGGGACGCGTGCCCGACGACCGCTATGCCCGGGCGAAGGGCGAGTAGGGGAGTGCGCTACAGGCAGTTTCTTGAGAATCACCGGATATCAGTTGAGTACAAATATACATAAACGTACACAAACGAGCATACGGACAGTAAAACCGAGCACTTGAACGCGAAAGTGTACAGTAGGTATTTTAGCTACTGTACACAATCGGCAAAAACACCCACGGTTTCTTGCAAAATGGCAAGAATATGAACATTAATTCACAAAAGTTATTATCCGTTCAACGGCCACTCAGCGGCACTTAAACGCTCCAGGCAGCATACGGCGCCCGCTGCGTTCGATGGTATATACTGCGTGTTATTCATAGGACCTAGGAAAGGGAAGACATGGCAGGAACGACGGGCGATTCCGCAACCACACCCAGCAAAAAGCCGCTCGTGCCCATACTCGTGGGACTTTTGGTGGTGGCTCTGGGCGTAATCGTGTACTTGGTGGTGGTGCTTAACGCAAAGAAGCAGGTGCAGGTCCCCGACCTCAACCTCCAGCTGAGCGAGGATGCGAGCAAGATGATCACCGAGGCCGGTCTCAAGCTGGGAACGGTCACCGAGGAGGCCAATGCCAACGTTAAGGTTGGCGATGTCGTATGGCGTCAGGAGCCCGCAGCAAACACCACGGTGGACGAGGGCACAAAGGTGGACATAGTCGTGTCCACGGGCCCCAAGCTCACCGACCCCGTTACCATGCCAGACCTTACAGGCAAGACGCCCGAGGAGGCAGAACAAGCCCTGTTCGACCTGTTCCTGCTTCCCCAGCCAGGCGATCAGGTCTATTCCGAGGACGTCGAGCCAGGCAAGGTGTGCATGCAATCGGTGGCCGCCGGCTCGCAAATCATGCCGCTGGAAACCGTAACCTACAGCACGAGCCTTGGCCGCGAGAAGGTTACCGTGCCCAACGTAACCGGCATGTCGATAGACGAGGCACGGTCGGCCCTCAAGGACGTTGGCCTCAGCTGCGACACCACGACGACCTACAACGACTCCGTCGAGAAGGACGACGTGATCAGCCAGGACATCCAGAGCGGCAAGGAGGTCGACAAGGGCACGACCGTGGAGCTCGAGGTGTCTCTTGGCGAGAGGCCAAAGGCCCAGGTGCGCGTTCCCAACATCCTTACTTACAACCTGGACGACGCAAAGAGGACGCTGGAGAGTGCCGGCCTCGCATGCGATTGGACTGGTGACGAGGACGGAACGGTAACGTCTATGAAGCCGCGTCCCGGAGACCAGGTGGAACAGGGGACTCAGGTAAACCTTACGCTCAAGCAATCCAACCAGACTTCCGGTAGCCCGCTGAGCGAGGACGATGTGCGGCAGATCATTGCAAACAAGGGCTATGGGCACATCAAGAGCATGGTGCAAACGCAGGAGAACGGCGTGTGGTACTGGGAGGTAACCACAAACGATGCCGATGGCAACGAAGAGACCTGGCACATAGCGCCCGACAAGAGCATCCACAACATAGACGACCACTAAAACCAAGGTCATTCACCTAAACACGGGTGACCAAACGCGGGGGCCGTTCCTTTTGTTCAACGAACACCTAAAAAAAGGAACGGCCCCCGCCCCATGCTTAGCACCCTCTCAGGTAATTCGATATAT
>JAUMWL010000213.1 GCA_030529665.1 Coriobacteriales bacterium | reverse complement strand
ATTAAACATACCTAATTTTATGGTAGCAGCCAACGGTTGGAATGCTGATGTAGCATCGGCAAGTGGAATGCGCAAGTCCACGCTGATAAGGACATGCCTCACAAACTCGCCGTTTGGCCATCCTCCGCATTAGCGGCGACGGTTTTACGCAAGCTCCTCAAGCATTTGCGCGGGATTGCTTGCGGCCTTTACCTTGCCGAACGCCTTAACGATAACGCCCGCCTCGTCGATGAGGTAGGTTGTGCGCACGACGCCCATGGACACCTTGCCGTAGAGCTTCTTTTCCTTCCACACGTCGTAGGCTTGGATTGCCACGAGCTCGGTATCGGAAAGCAGCGTAAACGGAAGACCGTTTTTTTGCTCGAACCGCTTGTGCGATGCAACCGAGTCCTTGCTCACACCCAGCACCACGGCGCCTTTCTCTTGGAACTGCGGATAGAGCTCGGCAAAGCCACAGGCCTGCTTTGTGCAACCCGCCGTGTTATCGCGCGGGTAGAAGTAGAGCACGACCTTTTGGCCACGATAGTCCGAGAGCGTGTGCTCCTGGCCATCCTGGTCGGGTAGCGTAAAGTCGGGAGCTGGCGTACCAATTTGGAGCATGAGCCCACCTTTCGTCTGGGGAATAATGGTTTCCATGGTAGCGGAAATCTCCCGCTCGGGTTTTTTCATCCTCCACGCGCTATTACAGCGGGCTCAATGGCGTCCATGGGATTCCCTGACTTGGATTGAACGACAAAACCTGTTGCAAATTCGCAGCCCGTCTATAGCTTTTGACCGCGTGGGACGCGGGCCCGTGGCACACACGTGCTGTAATCGCGACCGGTGCGGGTCGTTTCCGGCCATATGTGCTGTGATTACGAGCTGTGTGGGTAGACTGGCCACACAGCTCGACAACACAGCACGCTTATGGGCTGGCGGGCCACACTGGTCCAAAAGACAGCACATCTCTTGGCGGGAGAGCCACACAGCTCGCAAAGACAGCACGCCACTTGGACGCACGTCCTCACCGACCTGCACCATGATGCGGAAAGCGACAAATCCGACCCGGAAATGTCGCAAACCACATCCTGATTTTCTTGACAACCAAAAGGGTGCCGTTCATCACTCGGGAGGCACATCCCGTACCGCTGGCCAGTCCATCAATGGCAGCCAAAACCTCATCGTTTTTGTCGCCATGAACGAATCCAACTGGAAAGGCCGTTCACACGACAATAAATATCGTGCTATATGCCCTTTTCAGCCGCGTCGGCCCACTAGCGAATGAAGTTGGTGTAGATGCCCGCCTCGCGCTCGGGCAGGCCGTAGGCATCCTTGGCCAGGGCGATACCCTTCATCAGAAACGCCATGTTGCGTGCGAGCGTGCGCATCTGCTGCATGCCTTCGTCGTCCTGCTCCGCCTCGCCCGGCAACCTACCATGCGCACCGTTCCAGTATTGGCCCGACGCAATCGGCATGCCCGAGATGCCAAAGTACTTGTTGACCTCATCCCAAGTTGCCGTGAGGCCACCACGACGCGCCACGCTTACGGCGGCGCCTACCTTCATGGTCTTGTCAAATTGAGAGCTGTAGAACAGGCGGTCCAGCACGGCTATGAGCGTTGCGTTTGCCGATCCGTAGTACACAGGCGTTGCCGCCACCAGGCCATCTGCCTCCTGGAACTTTGGCGCAAGCTCGTTTACGACATCATCAAACACACACGCACCTGCCTTGGCGCAGTGCCCACAGGCAATGCACCCGCGCACGGCCGTGCTTCCCACGCGAACCGTCTCCACCTCTATGCCCTCGGCTGCAAAGACGGCCTCCATCTGGGCCAACGCACGTGCGGTGTTGCCGTTTGCGCGAGGACTGCCGTTGATCATAAGTACCTTCATGATTGTTCCTCTCTTGTTCTCCCTGCATATGACCTAGCTATTCTATTATGCCAAGCCCTTTGAGACCACCATTGGCACAAACGTCGCCGAGCCAAACACAAGGCGCATGTGCACTTTTTGTTGCAGTCGCCCGCTTGCCGCCCTACGGTATCCGCTCGGCATTACTCGCATTTGACGGTATTGCGCATGTGCAGTTGCATCATGGATAAGGCTTGGACAAAGCACCCGGGCATAAGGAGAGGGGCAAGTATGAGATCAAACATTACACGTAGAGCATTCGTGGGGGCCGTAAGCACGGCAAGCGTTGCTTTGGCAGCGTGTGGCGGTCAGCAGTCTGGCGAATCGGGCGATTCGGCGACGACAGACAACGCCCTGACCGGTACCTATAGCATTCACATTCAAGGCTATGACTGGGGCTGCGGCGTTGACAAGGTCACCGTTGCGCTTGATGCCGCACTCGACGCCATCGATGCAGCCGACCTTGAGGTCGCAGAGGTCAAGATGGCTTGCGACTTTACCGATGAGACGTTCCCCATCGTCGAGACGACCGTACCGCGCACCATAAAGAGCGCATCGCTTTCGGACGATGGCAAGACTCTTGAACTCGAGCTCGCGTGCGCGCCAAACGATGGTGACACGCCGCTCACCTTTAGCATGCTGACCCAGTACAACACTTGGAGCGATCCGTACTATCTGACCTTTGGCATTGCCAAGGACGCATCCGTAACCAGCGACGGCAAGGCCGTTACGGCGCTGGACATAGAGCAGATTCCCACCGACACCCTCACCTCGGCAGATGAGTGGACCTTTGGAGAATATGAGTCCAAGAGCGGTGTGAACTACCAGTTTGCGATGTTTGCTCCCGAAGAAGACACCCAAACTCTTGTGGTTTGGCTGCACGGCATGGGCGAGGGCGGCACCGAGAACACCGATCCCCGTGTGACCCTGCTGGCAAACAAGGTCGTCGCACTTTCTGAGGACGAATTCCAGCAGACAGTTGGCGGAGCCTACGTTGTTGCGCCTCAATGCCCCACCTTCTGGATGGACAGCACCGGCAAGGGCATGGGCGAGAACGGCATAGAGGAGGACGGCACGTCTTTCTATAAGGAGTCGCTCGAGGAGTTTATTGACTCCATGGCAGAGCAGTTCGATCTGAAGAAGATCGTGTTGGCCGGCTGCTCCAACGGTGGCTTTATGACGACGCTCCTCTCCATCAGTCGTCCGGACGCCTATGCGGCTGTCGTGCCCATTTGCGAGGCCCTTAAGGACGAGTTCATTACCGACGAGCAGATTGCAAGCCTCAAGGATCTGCCCATGTACTTTGTGTACTCCCAGGATGACACCACGGTTGACCCCACGGTATACGAGATTCCCACGATCGAGCGCCTCAAGTCGGCTGGCAAGACCTCTGACACCCTGCACGTGTTTGCACCTGAGCACGTTGTGGATACCTCCGGCGAGTTTAAGGGCGAGGACGACGCGCCTTACCAGTACATGGGACATTGGAGCTGGATCTACTTCGACAACAACGAGTGCGAGTGCGACGAGGACGGCCTCAAGGCTTGGGACTTCATTGCCGAGCACGTAAAGTAGCATAGCGCCAATCGCAATCGGTGACTTGCCCTTTGTCCATTGGGGCTTGTTCTCCGCGGACTTGTTCTTTGATAATGTTCGTGGAGGACAAGCCCCAATGGACAAAGGCGTTGTAGGACATCGAGCATGAAACACAAAACATATTCCCATCTTGATGACATACCAACTGGACGGGCATCTGGCAACCTTACCACAGCATTCTGGACGTAGGCTTTCTTACCGAGGATAGGGGAATCTTGGAGCCCCTTGACTGGGAGCACTTCAACGACCCAAGCAGAAGATTTGTAGCTGTTGCCACCAACTGCCTCACTGGTGAGCCAACCTACTTTGAGAAGGGCATCCACGCAGACATGGCCACAGCGGTTAGGGCCTCGGCAACCATGCCCTATTTGGCACCTATGGTAGAAATAGCCGGCATCCCCTATCTTGACGGCGCGTGCTCCTGCAAGATTCCCTTTGAGTGGGCGTTCGAGCAAAACTACAACAAGATCGTTATTGTGCGAACCCAGCACGCCTCGTACAGAAAGCCAATT
>JAUMWL010000069.1 GCA_030529665.1 Coriobacteriales bacterium | reverse complement strand
CAAACGTGCTATAGTGAAAAAACTCTTACGGCTGAGCACGAGGAGAACCAATGCTGCACAAACGTACCAATTATACGCGACGCTCTGCTCTCTACCTGCTGACGATGGCAGGTGTCCTGTCTGCCTCACCGTCGGTCTCGCTGGCAGATACCAAAGAAGAGCTATCCAATGCGCAGGAGCGCCTCGCACAGGCGCAGGCGGAACTTGACGCCATAGCATCGGAATACGAGGCCCTGAGTGCCGAGCAGTCTGTGACGCTCGACCAGCTAGATGCCGTCGAAAAGAGAGTCGCCTCGGTAAAGAAGCGCATACGTCGTCTGGAGAAGGAGCTTTACGGCAAGCAGGAGATTCTTGCGCAAAACGTCTCCGACGAGTACAAGGACGGCGGCAGGGGCGTCATAGACCTGTTGCTAAGGTCATCTTCTGTCGAAGACCTCATCTCCAACTTCTATTACTACGGCAAGATAACGGAGGAGCAGGCAGCTCTTATCCAAGACGTCAAGGAGACTCGCCGCCAATACGCCGAGCAAATGACGGAGCTCGAGGCCGAGCAGGAGGAGCTGGAGGAGGTCAGCCGCATACAGGAGCAGCAGCTTGACTCCATGCGAGAGATGCAGCTGGAAGCCCAGGAGCTCATTGACGGTTTGGACAAGGAGGTTCGCAAGCTCATTGCCAAGCGCGACGCGGAGCTTTTGGCGGCGCAGCAGGAGGCGGCGCGTGCGCGCCAGCAACGTGAGGAAGCAGCCCAAAAGGCCGCCGAGGAGGAGGCTGCCAAGGAAGAGGCGGCCAAGGAGGAAGCTGCCGAGGCCGAGGAAGAAGAGCAGGTCGAGGAAGAAAGCGTTGTCAGCGCCGAGTCCACAAAGAAGACCACCACTGTGGTTGAGGTGGAAGAGACGGAGGACGACGCGGACGACGACTCGTATGCTGCCAGCGGTGGGTCTACTGGTTCGGCTGCTGCCGTCATAGCCTCGTGCAAGAGCACCCCCTCGCCTGGGTTGGGACTTTGCGCCGGTTGGTGCTCTAACGTTATGATAAACGCGGGCTATGGGTTTGTCCCCGGCAACGCAAACGACATGTACGCAGACTTTTGCCATAGCTCAAACAGGTCGGATCTCCGCCCCGGCATGGCCGTTGCGGTTTCCACACATCCCCATACCTCCGCAGGCCGCATCTATGGGCACATTGGCATGTATGTGGGCAACGGAACCATGATGGACAACGTCGGTTTTATTCGCACCATAAGCTTGGACGAGTGGTGCTCGTTCTATGGCCAGACGGTGCCCGCGCGATGGGGCTGGCTCAACAACATCGTGCTTACGTAGTGTTTTTGACGGGGCAAGCGATGGGGATACCCCCCTTTGCCTGCCCTTTGCTTGGTGGACGGCCAGTTGAGGGAGGTGCCCGGTGGAGCGAGATGAGCTAAGGCGGCTCCTGGAGAACGTGGCCTCTGGTGTCGTTTCCATAGACGATGCCGTGGCACGTGTGAGCCTGGCGCCCTTTGACGACTTGGGCTATGCAAAGCCCGATACGCATCGCGGTTTGCGCACGGGTGCGTCTGAGGTCGTGTATGGGGCCGGCAAGACCGCAAACCAGATTGCGGGCATTCTGCGCGCGCTGGTAGGACGAGGACAAGAGCGCGTTCTTGTTACGCGCATAGATGGCGACAAGGCCGATGAGGTGCGCTCCCTTTTGGGAGACAAGGACTCGCATCTGCTCGATGCTCTGGAATACCACGACGTGGCGCGCATGATGACTTACGGTGGCAAGCCCGAGCCAAACGGAAACGGACTCGTGGTCGTTGCGTGCGCGGGCACCAGCGACTTGTATTGCGCCGAGGAAGCGGCACTTACCGCCCAGATGATGGGCAGCAAGGTGGAGCGGGTCTATGACGTGGGAGTTGCGGGGCTGCACAGGCTTTTGTCGTACGCCGAGCTTTTTCAGCGAGCGAGCTCCATAGTGGCCGTCGCGGGCATGGAGGGTGCCTTGGCAAGCGTAATTGGCGGGCTGTGCGCCTGTCCCGTTATTGCGTGTCCCACGAGCGTGGGCTATGGAGCGTCTTTGGGCGGCGTAGCGGCACTCTTGGCCATGCTCAACTCTTGTTCGAGCGGTACGTCGGTGGTTAACATAGACAACGGGTTTGGCGCGGGCTTTCAGGCGGCACTCATAGATCATGCACGAGTGCGCACGTAAGGTGGTGATGTCTTATGACACGTATTCTTCAGCTCCAATGCGATAGGGGCATTAGCGGCGACATGTTGGTTGGGGCCTTGCTAGACCTTGGGGCGGACGAGAAGGGCTTGCGCAAGGCGTTGCAGGGCCTACAGTTGGAGGGCTATCACGTGGAGGTCTCGCGCAAGCTGGCCGGCGCGTTGGACGCATGCGACTTTGACGTGGTGATGGACCCCGAGTTCCAAAACCACGATCACGACATGGAGTGGCTGTATGGCGAGGAGTCAAGCAAAGGGGATACTCCCCATCGCTTGCACGGGCACGGGCACGGGCACGAGCACCACCAACACCACGCGAATCGCAACCTTGCGGACATCCAAGGTATCATCGAGGGGTGGGGCTTGTCTAAAAGCGTGCAAAACACGGCGCTGCGGATTTTTACCATTATTGCCGAGGCCGAGGCAAAGGCCCACGGACAGACCGTGGACAGCGTGCACTTTCATGAGGTGGGCGCGGTGGATTCCATAGTGGACGTGGTCTCGGTTGCGTGGTGCCTGGACAATCTGGGCATCCAGGAGGCAACCTACACCCCGTTGGCTGAGGGCGAGGGACATGTACACTGCGCGCATGGCGTCCTGCCCATTCCGGTGCCGGCTGTGGCAAACATCGTGGAGGCCCACGGGCTTGTGCTCAGGCACACCCACTTTATGGGAGAACTCGTTACCCCCACGGGAGCGGCGGTAGTCGCCGCCATCTGCAACCGTGCGGAGCTTCCCCGGGCGTATCGCGTGCTGGGCACAGGAATTGGCATGGGCAAGCGTGCATATGATCCGCCAAGCATGTTGCGCGCCATTTTGGTGGAAGACGTATGCGGCGAGTCGCACGAGTCTGGTGGCGACGCTCTTTGGAAGTTGGAGACCGAGGTTGACGACTGCACCGGAGAAGCCCTTGGATACGTTATGGGCCGCCTGTACGAGGCGGGTGCCAGAGAGGCGCACTTTGTGCCCGTGTTCATGAAGAAGGGCCGCCCTGGCTATCAGATCGAGGTCCTGTGCAATGAGGGAAGCATATCTGCGTTGGAGGAGGTCCTCTTTGAGGACACCACCACCATTGGCATTCGAAGATTCCCCGTAGAGCGCACGGTCTTGCAACGGAGCCAGCAGGTGGTGGAGGTAGAGGGTATAGACGTCCGCATTAAGCGAGTCGTGCTGCCCTCTGGCGAGCGACGCGACTATCCCGAGCACGATTCGGTTGCGATGGTCGCAAAGGCATGCGGCATTTCGTACCAAGACGCCCTTGGTCTTATCCGCCGTCACCTCTAGCGGGAAACCGTGTGCCACTCAGAAAGGTTAGCATGAACACCAGAACAAGCGTCGAGCGCATTCGCTATAGGTTTATCGGGCATGTCCAGCACAGGGGCTTTCGCTATGCATGCGTAACCTGTGCCCAAAAGACCAACGTAACCGGTTGGGTACGTAACGAACGCGATGGCACGGTTACCGCAGAGGTGCAGGGAAGCCTAGAGGGCCAGCTCGCGTTTGTGCGTCGTCTTACGCAAATCGTCACCGGCTTTGGCAATACGTGGAGCATCGGTTCCGAGAAACGCATCGACCTCGTCACAGACGAGAAGGGCTTCTCGTCTCGCCGATACTAGGCCTGGCCGAAAGGGGCCAGGCCCCAAACGGCCAACTAGCCGTCGGAACGCGAGAAGCGGTTGCGCATGTGCATGGACGCCTCATACAAGACCTCGTTGAGCACGTGGTCGGTGAGCTTGCGCACGATGTCCGCGATCTCTTGGTTGGCCTTTGCGCGAGACGACCCCGCCCTACGCGTTTTAAGGATGACGGCATAGCACTGTGCCACGACTTCTTGTTGGTAGCGCTCTATGTGCGGTATGGAATAGTTGAAGCACGCGTCAGCCAGTGCGCCTATGAGTCGATTCGCCCAATAGAAGCTCTCGGTCGATACGGTCTCGCCCGTGGTCGCAAAGTAAGCGGGCGACTCGTCCACGTTTGCAAACAGGGGAACCAGCGCGTTGAAGGGATTGCTGCCAAAGGTTATCCACTGTAGCGCGCAATCCTCTTGCGGCAGGTCACCTCGCAGTTGCGTGACGCTTAGTTGGCTTGTGCGATTGATGCCGATGGGCCGGTAGAGGCCTCGAAGGTCGGGAGATCCTGCGCGACCATAGGGGTCGTAGGGCGTTCCTTGGTAGTGAAGCGAAAGCGCGTGCTTGACCTCCTCAACCGTTATCTTGTGCTCGGGACGCTGACACCAGGGGATGCAGTTGTCCTCGGGCGTGAGTCCGGCATCTGGTCCGTCCCACGACCCGGAACGAGGGTTAAAGAAGCGCTGGATTTCCCAAGCACGTGGCGTGTTGTACACGCGGTCGGCGTCGGTAGCGCTGCCAAAGGCTAGTCGAGGGTTAAAGGTGTGAGGTCGTGAGCCATCCGTACCCATGCCCGTGTGATAGCGCACAGTTAGGTCCAGGTGATTCATTTGCATAAACGTGCGCAAGTCCTTAGAGCAGAGGTTCTCGCGACCCTCGCCCTCGGCATCCTCTAGGTCAAAGTGGTCGATTCCCAACTGGTTGGGCATGGTTACGTAGCAGTCGTCCGGCACTCTGCGAGCAATCCAGTGGTGCCCGCCAATGGTCTCGAGCCACCAGATTTCAGTTGCGTCATGAAAGGCGATGCCGTTCATCTCGTAGGTGCCGTAGCGCTCGAGCAACTCGCCAAGTCGCAAGACGCCCTCGCGTGCGGTGTGGATGTAGGGGAGTACCAGCGTTACCATGTCCTCCTCTCCAATGCCACCGGGTTGCTGCGCCACATAGTTGGCTTCTCCCGGTGTCCCTTGAGCGGCACGGTATGTAACCAACGGATCGGCTGCAAGCACGCGCGGGTTGGACGTTATGGTCTCGGTGGCGCTCATGCCCACGTTTGACTCGTTTACGCCTGCCGCGGCCCAGATCCCCTCGTTTGGAAGGGCGTTGGGGAGTGACGTATAGCGTTGGGGATTTGAGGGAAGCTCAATGCTCACCTGCGATATAACGCTCGTGTAGTTGTTTGGCTGGTCGCATGGACGCACCACGGCAAAACGCTTGGGCGTAAACTCGCCATTACATGAGTCCTCGTTGCGAGCGACAATGGTTGACCCGTCATAGCTCGCGTTGCGTCCCACCAATATGGTCGTGCAAGGCATGGCACCTCCATCAACGTGTTTTGGACGTCAATAGTGTACGCCACGTGTGCTGTGTTTGCGACCAGTGAGGGTCGGTGACCCACACAGCTCGCAAAGACAGCACGCCCTGCCGTGGGTGGGAGAAGACCAGCCACCTCATCATGCGCCTTGCCGACCGTCTGTAGCTTGCTCGGTATGAAACCACGCAAATGTGGATAATATACCCATGTGGCATTTGAAACACAGATGGGAGTGAGGCCATGAAGACGGCAGTCGTGTACTATTCGATGTCGGGAAACACGGAGTTTGTAGCTAAGCAGATGGCCGAGGAAATACCTGCAGACCTTGTTCGTCTGGCACCCGTTAAGGAGTATCCCAGCAAGGGCGTTCGCAAGTTCTTGTGGGGCGGAAAGAGCGCAATAATGTCTGAGGCGCCGACGTTGCTGCCATACGACTTTGACGTGACTGCCTACGATCGCATCGTATTTGGCACGCCTGTGTGGGCGGGAACTTTTGCTCCACCCCTTCGCACGTTCATCCGCGATTACAAAGACGAGCTGGCGGGCAAAAGCCTTGCGGCATTTGCATGCTGCGCCGGAGGCGACGCAAAGAAGACCTTCCCCAAGCTCAAGGAGGCACTTGGCGTGGACTCGCTGGAGCAGGAACTTGTGCTCACTGACCCCAAGGACAACAGGAAGCGTTCGGACGACAACGCCATTCGCGTATTCTGCTCCAAGCTGGGTTAGCAAATGAGAAATGCCGGATAAGGGTCCAAGCTAGGGGGACACACCTCAAAGAGGTGTGTCCCCCTAGCTTGGCAAAATGAGTAAAAGTGGCACGCCCTTCCCCGGAAACGATGTGCCGGGAAAGGGCGTGCCACCTAGATACTCGGATAACTACATGCCAAGGCCCATCATAACGCCAACCTGAACGAGTATGGCCATTACGATTACAAAGCCAAACGCAAAGACGGCAACCTTGCCCAGCACCTCTCCATCCTTGCCCATCAGGCCGCACGAGGCGGTGCCGATGGCAATGGACTGCGGCGAGAGCATCTTGCCTGCGGAGACACCCAGCGAGTTTGCGGCGCACAGCCAGTACTCGTTTGCGCCAATGGCCTGGGCGGCCTGCTGCTGCACCGAGCCAAACAGAACCTCGCTCGACGTGCCCGAACCAGTAACGAACGTGCCCAAGGCTCCAAGAACCGGCGCCATCAAAGGATACAGTCCTCCAAGCGTGTTCACAAAGAACGCCGCGATGCTTGCGATCATGCCGGAGTAACCCATGATCTTTGCGCAGCCCAGAACCGCCAGCATGGTGAGGATGGTCTTGGACATCTGCTTGCAGGTTTTGCCAAGCACGCCCATCATCTCGCCAAACGGGCATCCCTGAATGAGGCCGCCAACAATACCGCAGATGAGGATGAGCACACCGGGCGTGTTTATCCACGTAAAGGTGAGCGTGGCGTCGGGGTTGCCCTGGTAGATGTTTACGGTGGTCTTAATGGCCGAAAGCGGCCCGTTAATAAACGGTACCAGCTTGGAGGTAAGCACCAGGATTGCAAAGATCAGGATAAAGGGTGCCCATGCCGTGAGCGCCTTCTGCGGGGTGAGGACCTCATCGCTCTTTGGGGTCTCGAGCGCATACTCGGCGGGTACCTCGCCCTTCATCTTGAGCGCGACCACAAAGGTTACGACGAGTGCCACTACCGCCGCAACAACCATGGGGAGGTCGGCACCAATAAACGCGGCGGCGGCAATCTCGGACACCGTAACGGCCACGCCGGTGATGAGGGTAATGGGAATCACGCCCTTGAGTGCCTTGGGGCCACCGCCTACGAGCATGACCATAATAAAGGGCGTGGCGAGCACAAACGGAGCCACCTGCAGCGCCTGCGTGAGGGCAAGCTTGCTGGGGTCAAGCGCGGTTATGCTTGCCAGGGTAGTGGTGGGGATGCCAATGGAGCCAAACATGGTGGGCACGCCGTTTGCCACGAGGCACGCCAGAATGGCCATTATGGGATCGAAGCCCAGCGCCATGAGCATGGAGGCGGGAATGGCAACCGCAGTGCCAAAGCCGGCCATGCCCTCAAGAAAGCCACCAAAGCACCAGCCAATCAGCAGCACGAGCACGCGCTTGTCGCTAGAGACCGATGTGAGCATGCCCTTTATGGTCTCCATGGCTCCCGTGTGAACGGTGAGGTTGTACGTAAACACGGCGGCGATAATAACAATCACTATGGGCCAGATGGCCATGGCCATGCCCTCGAGCGCTGCGGTGGCAGCGTTGAGCGGCGTCATCTTCCATACAAACATGCCGAGCACTGCGGCAACTACAAGAGCGCCAAAGCTTGCCTTCCAAGCCTCCATCTTCATGCCGCACAACGCTAGGATGAGCCATAGAATGGGCAACAGCGCGAGTACGAACATAAGTAGCATTTGTGCAAGATCTGTCACGGTGGGACTCCCTTCCTCGGTGCATACCGAGTGCAGTTTACTCTTATGCCCCACCGTCAACGCGCACAGACCGATAGACGGTATGTGTTACCTAGTCGGCAGTAACGGTTCCCCCGTCTGCGGCAAAATCCTTGGCTATGGCATTGGTAATCATGTCCACATAATGGGGCTGGCCCTCGGGCGTTAGGTGCTCGCCGTCTGGATAGATCCAGTCGTCGTGGCCTTCGCTGTACGAATACCAGTCTATGAGGGTCACGTTGTCGTAGCTCTCGGCAAAGCGGGCGATCTGCTTGTTTATCTGATCCTGCTCCACTTCGGGAATGCGCACGTTTACCAGATACACGCGACGATCGCCGCATGCCTCTATGAGCGAGGCCATGGTGTCGTCTGTGGCAGGAACGTTGGAGAACGAGTCCAGGACCACAATGTTGCCCACCACGTCCTGCTCAAGGTATCCTTGGAGCACCGAGAGGGCCTGGTCGGGACGACGGCCAATGTAGCTGTCCAAGAGGCCGTTGGGCGTGTGCTCGCTAAAGCACCAGTCGGCATCGCCCGCAACGGAGTCGGCAATGATTACGGGGGAATACAGTCCCTTGGAGATGGTCTCCTCAGACGCGTTGAGCGTTATGGTTCCCGTTGGCAGCTCGTCTAGATTCTGCTTCTTGGTCTTGGACTCTGTATTTTGGGTTGACTCGGAGTCCTTCTTTGACTTTGTGCTGGAATCCGACTTATCGTCCTTTGAGCTCTCGCTCTTTGAGGACTCGCTCTTGCTGGTCTCCTTCTTTTTCTTGGAGAGGTCTATGGCCTCCGCGGCGCTCGCGCCGGTGTTGTTGAGCGCGTCGTCGGGCAGGGCAGTCTCGTTGGGTACCACCAAAAGACCGGTTATGCCCACCGCGAGCGAAATGACAAAGAGCGCCGCCGGAAGCAGTGCGAGGTAGCGCGCGGGACCATACAGGTCGCCAAACCTGTCGCCTGCAAACACCAACGGGAAGCGCTTCTGCGAGAGGGGCTTCTCTATGAGGCGAATGGAGAGCTCTGCCGCCACAAACGACAGCACCACCGCGAGCACTATCATTACGGGAGAGGTGGCGTTGTTGGTTACCTTAAACAGTTGGAACAGCGGAAAATGCCACAGGTACAAGCCGTAGGAGCGCGTGCCAATCCACACTAGGGGCTTGAGCGACAGGACGCGCGAGAACACCGTGCGCCTCTCCAGCGCGCCGGCGATCACCAGCACCGAGAGTATGGAGACCAGCACCATGCCTCCCCTATACAGGAAGGGCGAGATGTCGGGAACAAGGACCATGATGACAAACAGGCCCGCGAGGGCGATAGGCGCAACAATGCCCAGGGGGATGCTGCGCATGCTGTGCCTTGCGGCGTCGAGGCGCACCGGCCTGCCGCCAAGTGGCCACGCAAGTCCCAGCCAGGCGCCGAGGAGCGGGGAGAACGCACGCGTGTCGAGCCCGTAGTACACGCGCGTGGGGTCTGCGTTGGGATCAAACAGCACCGCCATAAGGATGGCCGAAACCAGAGCCAGTACGAGTGCGATCACGCGCGCGATGCGGGTCGAGCGCCCGCGCGGACAAAAGAAGGTGGCAATGGCCGTCCACACAATGAAGAACTGAAAGTCGAGGCCCAAATACCACAGGTGCGTGAGGGGAGAGACCCCTCCGAGCTTGTCGAAGTAGGAGGCGCCGCGTGCTATGGCGCCAAGGTTGTTGGCAAGAAGCAGGGAGGGAAGCAGGTCTGGACGCAACTTGGTAAGGAGGATGTGGTTAAACGCGACGCAAAGCGCTACGGTAAAGACGATCATGGTTGCCATGGGCGGCCAGATGCGCACGATGCGCTTGCCCCAGAGCCCGGGCAACGACAGCGATCCGTCATGGCGCAGCTTCTTCAGCACGGAGCTGGAGGCGAGGTATCCCGAGAGCACCAGAAACATCACCACGCCCATATGCCCGCTTGGCAGCCACGACACGCCCAGGTGGTAGAGCATGACCGCCAGGATGGCTATGGCGCGCAGGCCGTCCAATGCGTCTATGTGTACGGGCTTGCGCCTCCTCTGCCGCGTTCTGCGCGTCCTTCGTTGCGACGGTGCGTCTTGGTTGCGTCGGTTGCTGCGTGCCATATGCTTCTCTCATCTGCGAGGTATTGAGCTTAAAACCATAACATAATAGCGCGTTGTGCAGTTAGGTGCACATGGCAATGGGGGCAAAATTGGGTATACTTTATCGTATGTTCCAGCGACTGTGGGGAGCGAGGCATGCTGCAGCTTGAGCACATTAGCAAGTCCTACACTACGAACGCCTTCACGCAGGTTGCGCTGGATAACGTGAGCGTGGCGTTTCGTGACAACGAGTTCGTCTCCATACTGGGGCCCTCGGGTTCTGGCAAGACCACCATGCTCAACGTGATCGGCGGTCTTGACCATTTTGACGAGGGCGATTTGCTGATTGACGGTATCTCCACAAAGGAGTACCGCGATCGCGACTGGGACGCCTATCGCAACAACCGCATTGGCTTTGTGTTTCAGAGCTACAACCTCATCCCGCACCAAACGGTGCTGGCAAACGTGGAGCTGGCCCTCACGCTTTCGGGCGTCACTCCCGCCGAGCGCAAGAATCGCGCGCGCAAGGCCTTGGAGGACGTGGGCCTTGGCGAGCACGTGGACAAGCGCCCCAGTCAGCTCTCGGGCGGGCAGATGCAGCGCGTGGCCATAGCACGCGCGCTCATCAACGACCCCGAGATTCTTTTGGCCGACGAGCCAACAGGCGCCCTCGACTCCCATACGTCGGTGCAGGTAATGGATCTTTTGCGCGAGGTGGCGTCCGATCGCCTGGTAATAATGGTAACGCACAATCCGGAGCTCGCGCATGAGTACTCCACACGCATCGTGGAGCTCTGTGACGGACGGATCAGCTCGGACTCGGATCCCTTTGTGCCCTCTGCGCATGACCTGCGCGAGGCGCGACCGGGAAGGCGCACGTCCATGAGCTTCCTTACGGCGCTCTCCCTCTCGTTCAACAACCTCATGACAAAGAAGGGCCGCACCCTCATGACGGCGTTTGCCGGCTCCATTGGCATCATCGGCATCGCCGCCATCCTGGCGCTTGCCAATGGCGTTAACGCCTACATCCAGGAGGTGGAGGAAGAGACCCTCTCGGTATACCCCTTGCAGATCATGAGCTCGGGGCTTGACTTGACCTCCATGCTCGTGGACGCAAAGACCCAGGTGGACGAGGGAGAGGAGAACGCCCAGGTCCAAAGCGACTCTGCGGTGGCCGAGACGCGCATGGTTACCAGCATGTTTGGGAGCGTGGGAAAAAACGACCTCGCGTCGCTAAAGGAATACCTGGACAATGACGGGGGAGGCATTGGCGATTACGTTCAGGACATCGAGTACGTGTATGGCGTCGTCCCAAGGATCTTTTACCTCAAGCAGGATGGCAAGGCACAGCAGGTAAATCCCGACACCTCCTTTGAGTCGCTGGGCATGGGGTCGTCCTCGTCGCTCATGTCCTCGTCCTCCACCTTTAGCACCAACGTGTTTGCGCAGATGCCCGAAGACGTCTCGCTTCTGGAGGACCAGTTTGACGTAAAGGCCGGGCACTGGCCATCAAGCTATGACGAGATGGTACTCGTGCTTAGCCGGAAGGGCACCATATCGGACTTTATGTCGTACGCCCTGGGCATGCGCAATCACCAGGAACTGGAAGACATGGTGCGGACGTTCGTCGACCAAGAGGAGGTGGAGGCTCCCTCCAACGAACTGTCGTTTAGCTACGAGGAGCTTATGGCGAGGGAGTTTCGCGTGGTACCCGCCTCTAGCCTGTATGTTTACGAGAAAGACTATGGGGTATGGACCGACAAGTCCGACGACAAGGAGTTTGTGAGCGACCTTGTGCGAAAGGCGCAGAAGCTCAAGATCGCAGGCGTGGTCCAGCCAAAGGAGGATGTGGACGCCACAACCATAAGCATGGGCGTCTACTACACGCCAGCGCTCACGTATTGGCTCATGGAGCAGGCGGCCGGCGCAAAGATCGTAAAGGAGCAACTTGCCAACCCCAGCATAAACGTCATCAGCGGCAGGTCGTTTGACGCCGAGGCGGATCAGACGGGTGGCGACTTTGACATGAGCTCGCTCTTCTCGATCGACCAAGACAAGCTGGCCGAGGCCTTTAGCATGGACACGAGCAAGATGGACCTCTCGGGGCTTGACATGAGCGGTATGGAAGGCGCGCTTGACCTCAGCTCGCTGGCGGGTTCGGCCGACTTGTCGTCCATGGCCTTGTCGCAGATGGACCTCTCGTCGCTGGACCTCGGCGACCTTTCTAACCTCAGTCTGGACCTTGGGGACATCGACCTGTCGGGCGTGGACCTTTCGGGGATAGACCTCTCAAAGGTGGACCTCTCGGGCGTTGACTTTGAGAAGCTTATCTTGAACGACCTGCGCAGCATAATGGAGTCGCGCATACAAAAGGTCGACCTCGTGGCGCTCTTTGACGGGGTAAGCCCCACGGTGGACCAAAAGAAGATCCAGCCGCTCGTCCAGAGTACGCTAAAGGGCCTTATGGGCTACCTTACCCAAAAAGGGGTCAACGTTACCGATTCCGATGCGGTCATTGCCGCGGTCTCGGAGTATGTGTCCTCGCCCGAGGTGCTGTCGGGGCTGTTTGAGGGGCTGCGCGGTGCGGTGAGCTTCTCGGAACAGGACCAAGAGAAGCTTGCCCAGAACCTCTTGGCGCAGCTCACAAAGTCGGAGCTTACCAAGAAGGAGCAGAAGAAGCTTCGCAAGGACGCAAACAGGCTCGCGCGGGTAATAGCAATGCAGCTGGGCGAACAGGTGGGCGAGCAGGTAAACATGGAGATGGCGCAAAAGATCGCGTCTGCCGTCTCGTCGTCTTTGCAAGAGCAGATTACCGGTGCGCTGGCAAGTACGCTGGCGACGGCGCTGCAGTCGTACATGACGCAGGTGATGGGAACGTACTTCTCGCAGATTGCCGAGTCGTTGCAGACCCAGCTAACGGCCGCCATCTCTGGCACCATGCAAGGTGCCATGGAGCAGCTCATGAGCAACATGGCCGGCTCCATGCACATAGACGAGGAGGCCTTTGCCAAGGCGTTCCAGTTTAACATGGACCAAAAGGAGCTCTCCGAGCTTATGGTGTCTCTGCTTAGCACCGAGCGCACGAGCTATGAGGGCAATCTCTCCAAGCTTGGCTACGCAAACAAGAAGAAGCCCTCCGAGATAGACATATATCCCCTCAACTTTGACAGCAAAGCCGAGGTAATTTCCATCTTGGACGCGTACAACGACGAGCGCCGCGACGCTGGCGAGGACGACAAGGTAATAACCTATACCGACATCGTAGGTGCGCTCATGAGCTCGGTCACCGAGATCGTAAACATGATCAGCTACGTGCTCATTGCCTTTGTGGCCATCTCGCTGGTGGTGAGCTCCATCATGATTGGCGTGATCACCTACATCAGCGTGCTTGAGCGCAAGAAGGAGATAGGCATCCTGCGCTCAATTGGCGCAAGCAAGAGGGACGTCAGCCGCGTGTTCAATGCCGAGACGGTCATAGAGGGACTGGTCTCGGGCGTCATGGGCGTGGGCATAACCGCACTGGCCTGCATTCCCGCAAACATAATCGTGGAGGAGGCCTTTAACGTGGTGCGCGTGGCAAGGCTGCCCGTCACCGCCGCTATGGTGCTCGTGGGCGTAAGCGTGTTGCTGTCGTTTGTTGCGGGTCTCATCCCCTCGCGCAAGGCTGCCAAGGCCGATCCCGTGGAGGCCCTGCGCAGCGAATAGCCAAGCGATGGGGAGTATCCCCTTTGCTTGGTGCTATTTGGCTGCAGCCTTGAGGTCGTTAAAGAAGGTGTAGCCGTCGCGGCCGCGACGCTTTGTCTCATAGAGCGCCTCGTCTGCCTGCTTAAACAGGCCGTCATCCGTGCTCGACGCATCGCCAAATGCGATGCCCACCGATATGCTCACCGACGGCAATCCGTTGGAGGTGTCGCGCAAAAACGCCGCGACCTTCTCTATCTTGTGACCAATCACTTCCTGCAGTTCGGGATGGGCGTTGGTCATGATCACGGCAAACTCGTCACCGCCAATGCGGCAGATATAGTCGCTCGACCTAAACGAGGCGTAGAGCGTGGCGGCCACCTCCACCAGGACGGCATCTCCCATCTCGTGGCCAAACTCGTCGTTGAACTGCTTAAAGTTGTCTACGTCCACCAAGATAAGGGCCGAGTTGCGCTTGTGCAAAAAGATGAGCTCGTCGTAGGCGCCCCGGTTGAGCAGGCCCGTGAGCGCGTCGTTGTGAGCCTCGTACTGCAGCGACGCGGTCTTGGTGTGGTTCTTCTCGTACATGTAGTTGTAGGCGTCGGTAAGCGTGCGCAGCTCCTTGGCCCCTCCGGGCACCAGGGGCTCGTCGTCGCGGATGCTGGCCTCGTGCAGCGAGATGGGCCACAGTAGCAAAAAGTTGGTGGCAAAGATCTCAAACAGCACCACGAGCAAAAGCACGATGACGCTCACATACAGCGCAAAGAGGAGCATGTCAATGCGGGAGTTGTATTGGTCAAGCTCGTTTCGAAGCGATCCCACCAAAAGCTCGGAGCATGACTGGGTGTTCTCGCGTATGGAGAACTTCTTCTTGTTGTAGGCGTC
>JAUMWL010000068.1 GCA_030529665.1 Coriobacteriales bacterium | reverse complement strand
GGCGTGGAGGAGGTGGCCATCGGTGCCGACCTGTGCGCCATCGAAGAAGCCGAGATGTTCCTAGACGAGGTGCCCGAAAAGATCCCCTTTATGGGAACGTCGTGCTGCCCCGCGTGGTCGTCCATGGCAAAGATGGAGTTTGCCAAGTACTCCGACTGCATCTCCATGGCGCTTACGCCCATGGTGCTTACGGCCCGCATGGTGCGCAAGGGCCACCCCAACGCAAAGATCGTGTTCGTTGGGCCCTGCTCGGCAAAGAAGCTCGAAGCCATGCGCACCTCCGTGCGCTCCGAGGTGGACTTCGTCCTTACCTTCGAGGAGATGGCCGGCATGATGAGCGCCCGCGACATCGATTACCTCAAGCTCGAGGACGACAACAAGTCCGACTTTGAGGTGGCGTCGGAGGACGGCCGCAACTTTGCCGTGGCGGGCGGCGTGGCCAATGCCGTGGTTAACGTCATCCACGAGCGCTATCCCGACCGCGAGGTCAACGTGGTCAACGCCGAGGGGCTAAACGAGTGCCGCAAGATGATTCGCGACGCCACGCGCGGCAAGTACGACGGCTGCCTGCTTGAGGGCATGGCATGTCCGGGCGGTTGCGTGGCAGGTCCCGGCACGCTGCAGGCCATCAACAAGTCCGCCACGGCCGTCAAGCGCTACGCAAAGAAGTCGCCGCACAAGCACGCGGTGGACAATGCCTTCCGCTCGCTCATCCATTCGCTCGAGCGCGAGGAGGATTCCGCCGAGTAACGGACGATATAAAGGGGACTGTCCCCCTGTTCTCAAAACGAGAGCAGGGGGGCAGTCCCTTTTTACGTATGTGACGTACCGTTACGTGCCGCTACTCCCGGCCCTTCTCGGATGCGTAGAAAGTCGCCTGATCGAAGATCTCCTCAATGGTATGGCCATTGGCAAAACGAAGCGACAAGAATTCGCCTACGGTGGGTACGAGCTCGCTGCAATCCACAAAGTGGTTCTTGTGGTTGCGAATGGACGTGTCCTGCGCGCGCCAATAGTTCTCGCCTGCGTCGGTGATGTAGTATACCTTGGTGCCAAAGCGCATGTAGACGGAATGATTGATGTGCAGGTACTCGTCCAGCTCGTTGTAGCTTATCTTGAGAGCCTCCGCTGCCTTCTTGCCCATGGCCACTCCTTTCATTGGGGAACAAGTCTTCGTCACACCATCTTAGCGCATGACACACAAGTTACAAGGGTGGTGGCCCACCCTTTCCCGGAAACGGCGTGTGACAACACCCTCCCGTTGTCACGCGCGCTCGATGGCGCGTTGGAGCTCGTTCGCATTGTGCACGATTACCTGCGCTCCCTGCGCAACAAGAAACTCCACGTCGCGGAATCCCCAGCTGACCTCTATGCAGTCGATGCCCGCGTTGGCGGCGGTAAGAAGGTCGACCTCGGAGTCGCCCACATACACGCATTCGTCCGGCGTGGCTCCCACCCTTTGCATGCATTCCAGCACGGTGTCCGGCCAGGGCTTGCGCCTAATGCCGTCCTTCTCGCGCTCGCCGCACACAACGTCAAACAAGCCCGGAAAGAAGTGCTCCACCAGTGGTTGCACCGCATAGTCGCCCTTGTTCGAGACTACGCAACAATTGAACCCCCTAAGCCGCAGCCGCTGCACGAGGTCGATGACCTCGGGGTATGGCGCCGTCTTGTCCAGATGGTGCGCGGCGTAATGCTCGTCAAAGGTGGCATGTACCGTGTCTATGACCTCGTCGCTGGACCCTGCGGGAACGGCGAGGCGGATAAGGTTTCGAATGCCGTTTCCCACGAACGAGCGCACCTCGCTCATCGTGCGCGTGGGAAATCCGTATGCCGTAAGGGCATAGTTTGTGGAGGCGTGCAAATCGTCAAGCGTGTTTAGGAGTGTGCCATCCAGATCAAAGACTACGGTTGTGTACTGCACAAAAGCTCCTTTCGCGAGTCCGCGTTGCAAACGTGGGGTGGGCCTAACGCACCCATTTACCGTACGGGCCCAAACAACAATCCCTCCACGGACTCAAACTAACATTCTTCGATAGAACTCTTCTCAACTTTTACCATTTCATCGTATTATGGACTAGTATGTACAACTCGCGGGAAGGAAGGCTCGTGGGAGACACAAATAACGAATTCGATTCCTCACGACGTTCCGACGTTTCGTATACGCGCTATTCGCGTAGCCTAGGTGTGGGCGAGTACCAAAAGCGGCGAAAGCGAGGCACGGCGTTTCGCTGCGCCGTGTACTGCGTGCTGCTGGTGGTAATGGGCGCCACGGCCTTCTTGTTTGGCCGGCGCTACTTTGGCGACCTGCCTCTCTCGGGCGCGGGCTATGTGGAGCAGAAGGAGGAGGCTGCGGAGGAACAGCCCGAGCCCGAGGCCGCAACCAACACCCCTGTAAAAGTCTCGTTGCTGATGGCGGGCGACGTAATAATGAACGGGTCGGCGATCGATAGCGGTTCCAAGGATTCTGGCGCATACAACTTTGATCACCTGTTCACCCACCTTACGAGCGAGCTTTCTGCGTTTGACCTGCGATTGGTGGACCAAGAGACCTGCCTGCCGGGAAGCAAGTTTGGCTTTGGCGCCTATCGTCCCCTCAACGCGCCCCAAGAGCTTGGCAGGGCAGAGGTTTCTGCGGGGTTCAACGTTATCCTGAGGGCTTCCGACCATACCATGGACAACGGCGAGGAGGGCGTTCACAACGAGCTCGCCTGGTGGAAGAGCGAGTATCCAAACCTGCCGTTGCTAGGCGTGGCCGAGCCAGACCCCGATAACAATCCCGGTCTCAACGATTACGTCAACGACGTGTACATATACGAGAAGGAAGGCTTAAAGATCGCCGTGCTCAACCATTCGTGGAGCATAGGCGAGGAGTCGCAACACATCGTGTCTGCCCTCACAGAAGACAAGATAGCCTCCGACGCAAAGAAGGCGCGGGACGCAGGCGCGGACATCATTGTGGCTTGTCCCCACTGGGGTGCCGAGAACAACACGGAGCCCTCGGAAGAGGAGACCACCTTTGCCAAAACATATGCCGATAACGGCGTGGACGTGGTGATCGGCACGCATCCGCGTGTGCTGCAACGCATTGAGGTCCTGGATGGACCCGATGGCCACAAGACCGTGTGCTACTACTCGCTGGGCTGTCTCATCTCGTCCCTGTACAGCCAAAACATGCTTGGAGGCCTGGCAGAGATTACCCTTGAGCGCGATGAGAGCGGAAGCTGCAGCGTGCAGAGCGCGGTGCTGAAGCCCGTGGTGACTCATAGGGGGAGCGGCGAGGATTACACGGTATACCTGCTGTCCGACTACACCGACGAGTTGGCCCAGACCAGCTGGGATGGCGACCTTACGCCCGAGGAGGCAACGCGCCGTTGTACCGAGATTCTTGGCGAGGATTACGACGCCGAGGCATGTGAGTATCGCGTGAGCCTGTAGGCGGACGACGGGGACGGGGCGAAGCCAAGGCCCGGTAGTCTGTCTTCTCTGGTTACAATTCACGGGTCGGCCAGTGGGCGCAGCGGTCGATGCCAAGTCGCTTTGGGACGCTACTCCGTTGCGCGTTCAAACGGAGGTTTGGGCCGGGGTTTTACCCCTGAAACCTCCGCTTTTGCGCGCACGTCCCCCGGCGCGCGTTCAAACGGAGGTTTCGGGGCCGCGATCGGCTGAAAAACCTCCGCCTTTGCGCGCGTCTGGCGCCGGGCCGGGCGGCATGCCGCTGCGCCTACGGCCTACTGGCTGGACTCGCCGGGCGTAACCACCACCGTGTTGCCCTTTTGGATGTTCTCCGCCGAGATGGCGGCGTCGGTTCCGTTGGTTGCCACAATGGTGATGGGCACCTCGGTGACGATGTTTCGCGTGGAGTCAAGCAGAACATCGAGGTGCGTGCCCCCGTTCTCGTCGGTCTTTATTGCCTCCAGGGGAACCATGAGCGAGTCTGGGATGCTCTGCAATACCACGCAAGCCTCTGCGGCCACGCCGGCTGTTATGCGCTCGTCGGGCTCCTCAATTATTATGTTTGCCAGCAACGACTCGCCAACCTCCTCTATGGAGGCGACGGTTGAGGTTACGTTGAGGTCCTTGATGGCGGGAAACGCTATGCGCGCCTCCTTCCCAATGTTTACCTGGTCTGCCGACTCTTTGGGAATCTCTACGCACACCTTAAACCTAGAGGTGTCCGAAACGGTGCACAGGCTTGTGGAGCTAGACACGGAGCTTCCCACTTCCGCAGATGAGCCGAGTCCTCCCACCTTGCCCGATATGGGGGATACGACCGTAAGGGTTGCCTGCTGCTCGAGGGCGCGGTTGTAGGTCTCCTGCATGTTGTAGAGGTTTGTGGTGGCCGTCTCGGACTCCACACGTGCACTCTCGGCAGCTGCCTGGGCGGCTTCGAGCGCCTCCTTGGCCTTCTTCTCTGCCTCGGTCGGCTCGTCGGAAGTGCTGGAGTCATCCTCCTCTTCTTCGCCCTCCTCGTTGGAATCCCCGCCGCCTTCGGCCTTGTCCTTATCCTTGTCCTCGCTCTTGTCGTCCTTCTTCTTGCTCTCCTTGGCCTCCTCCGTTGCCTTGTCCAGCGCCTCTTGGGCCTTTGCCACCTCCTCCTGCGCCTTTGCAAATGCCTGGGCCTTTGCGTCCGCGTCTGCTTGGAAGGTGCCGAGCGCCTCTTGCGCCTTGTTGACGGCATCGGTAATGGTGGGGTTGTCTAGGCGGAAGAGAGGCGTGCCCTCCTCCACGGCGGTTCCGTCTTCCACAAAGACCTCGGCTATGGTGCCGGGGCCGTTGGGGGTTACGGTGCACTCGTTTATGGGCTGAACGAGGGCGGTGGCCTCTATGGAGTTAAGGAACTCGCCCTTTACGATCTCTCGCGTGTCGTACTGCATGGCCTGCTTGGTCTCGCCGCCTTTGGTGAACTGCCAAAAGAACCAGCCCGCCGCACCAAGGGCGGCAACCACAAGCACCGCGACAATAACCCTCGTTCTGGTGGAGCGCTTGCGCCTGGTGTCGCGAACGTCTTCGGCTGCCTGCCGCGTGGAGAGATAGGGGGAGGGGTTGTGGCTCGAGTAGTAGTCGCGCTCCACGTTTACGGCCGCGACCTCGTGGCGCGAAAGCATCTCGGGGGCGTCAAACGTGGTGGGGGCGTCCTCCGGCGAGGGCAGGTCGCGCATTGCGTTGCCCGCCGGGTTGCCTCCTGCCGAATTGACGGGCGTCTCCCTGCTGTCAAGAAAGTCTATGCGTTCCATGCCGTATCCCAGCGCGGGCGACGCTACGGTTTGGTCGCCAACTCCGTCTGGTGCCGGAATGGGGGGAATCTGGTCTTGTGGGGTCTCGCGCGAAGGCTGGTCGTTGGACATATGGCTCCTTTGCGAAGAGTGAACAAGAGGTGGGATGTACAAGAGAGCATAAAGGATACCGCAACTTGCAAGGCGGATGGCTCACGTGTCCATATGGTATCGAGTCAACGCAAAAAAGAACACTTATGGCGTGGAGAGGGCTAACACGTAGTAGAATGTGCCATCGTGTGCCAAGGTGCCGTCTACGCCTTGGCGCCGTCTGTTGGCAGGCCCGTCCGTACCGACACGGGGCGGGAAGAGACGAGAGGATCGCTATGAGTACGTTTTCCATGCATACGCACACCTGTGGTGAGCTGCGTGCCTGCAATATTGATGCCGAGGTAACCCTTACGGGCTGGGTTTGGCACAGGCGCGACCACGGCGGGCTTATCTTTATTGACCTGCGCGACCGAGAGGGTCTGACCCAGGTGTCCTTTGACCCCGACATTGCGGGCGAGGCGTTTCACGTTGCGGAGACCGTGCGTCCCGAGTGGCCCGTTAAGGTATGCGGCGTGGTGCGCCCGCGTCCCAACGGGCAGGCAAATCCCAACCTCGCCACGGGCGAGATAGAGGTGCTGGCCACAAAGATCGAGGTGCTCAACACGTCCAGGACCCCGGCGTTCCAGATTGAGGACGACCAGGAGCTCTCGGAGGACCTGCGGCTTCGTTGGCGCTACCTCGACCTGCGTCGTCCCACCATGGCCGCCAACCTGCGCCTGCGTTCCGACTTTACCTTTGCCATCCGAGAAGCCCTGCACAAGCGTGCGTTTACGGAGGTGGAGACCCCCGCGCTGTTTAAGTCCACGCCCGAAGGCGCACGCGACTTTATTGTGCCCAGCCGCCTGCAGCCGGGCAGCTTCTATGCCTTGCCCCAGAGCCCGCAGCTCCTCAAGCAGCTGCTCATGGTGGCTGGCGTGGAGCGCTACTACCAGGTGGCCAAGTGCTTCCGCGACGAGGACCTGCGCGCCGACCGCCAGCCCGAGTTCACGCAGGTGGACATCGAGATGAGCTTTGTGGACCAAAACGACGTTATGGGTGCCTTGGAAGACGTGTTACGCGACGCGTTTGCGCAGGTGGGCGTGCAGATGCCCGCCCCGCTTCGTCGCCTCTCGTTTACCGAGGCCATGGACACCTACGGCACCGACAAGCCCGACACGCGCTTTGGCATGGAGCTTGTGGATGTTACCGGCGTCTTTGCAAGCTCGAGCTTCAAGGTATTTAGCTCGGCCGCCAACACCGAGGGCCAGGTGGTAAAGTGCATCAACGCCAAGGGTGCTGGCACGTGGTCGCGCGGCAAGATAGACAAGCTCTCCAAGGTCGCCGCCACCTTTGGCGCCAAGGGACTCGCCTGGATCGCCTTCCGTGCGGACGGCTCGGTAAACAGCCCCATCGCCAAGTTCCTGAGCGAGGACGAGATGGACGGCGTGCGCGCGGCGTGCAAGGCGGAGCCGGGCGACCTGGTGCTCTTTGCCGCAGGCGAGCGCATTCCCACGTGCGAGATCTTGGGCGGCATGCGCACCCACATGGCCAAGGCACTGGAGCTGCCGCTTGAGGGCCACGACTTCCTCTGGGTCGTGGACTTCCCGCTGGTTCACTGGGACGAGGACCGCAAGGCCTATGCCGCAGAGCACCAGCCATTCACCCAGCCCAACGAGGACGACCTCGAGCGTCTGGAATCCGACCCCTTAAGCGTTGGCTCGCATACCTACGACTTTGTGATGGACGGCTACGAGGCGGGTGGCGGTGGCATGCGCATCCATAACGCCGAGCTGCAGATGCGCATCCTCAGGATGCTGGGCTTTACCGAGGAAGGCGCCAAGGAGCAGTTTGGCTTCCTGCTGGAGGCCCTTGAGTATGGCGCGCCTCCCATGGGCGGCTTTGCGCTGGGCCTCGACCGCGTGTGCATGCTGCTGGCCGGTGCCGACTCCATCCGCGAGGTAATGGCGTTCCCAAAGACCACCAACGGCAACGACCTCATGAGCTCCGCGCCGTCTGCGGTGAGCGAGCGTCAGCTCGAAGAGGTGAGCCTTCGCCTCGCATAGATTGCCAGGTGCGGGCGGGTGGCCAGGCATTGGGGAGTATCCCCTTTGCCTGGTGCCGCTCAAAAGACGTTGTTGGAAGGGAGGATAAGCGCCCATGGTACGCGAGATGATCAACCGCTGGTGGGACCGTCTGCTCGACGTTGCCGACAAGCGTTCGTTTTCGGCCATCGGCTCCCAGTATGCGCCAAACCAGGCCAAGCGCGACTACATGCTCAACACGCTGGGGCTTGCCGCGTGGGGTGCCCTGTTTCCGGTCCTCTCTATAATTGCCACGCAGCTTGCCGGCGCGGAGCAGGCGGGCATGTTTTCCATGGCCTTCACCACAGCCACATTGCTACTGTATGTGGGCAACTACGGGGTACGCACCTACCAGGTGTCGGACATCGACGAGGCCGACTCGTTCTCGTCGTACCAGGTACAGCGCGTCATTACCGTGCTCGTTATGCTGGTGGTTGGGTGGCTCTGGTGCACCGTTCGTGCATACGACCACCAGATGACGCTCATAACCTGGGGGGCCTTTGGCTTTCGTGCGGTGGACGCCTTGGCCGACACCTACGAGGCACGCCTGCAGCAGATGGACAAGCTCTATCTGTCGGGCGTCTCGCAGGCCGTGCGCTCGGTGCTAGGCATCGTGGTGTTTACCCTTTTGCTCCTCGTTACGCACAGTCTGGTTGTGGCGAGCCTTGGCATGGCTGTCTCGGCTATCGTCACGCTCGTTGCCCTTACCATACCCCTTGCCTTTTTGGAGACGCCCAAGTCTCGCAGCGTGGACCTCATGGAGGTGTGGGAGCTCTTTGTGGAGTGCTTCCCCTCGTTTGCCGCGCTCTTTTTGTTTGCCCTCATAGAGACGGTGCCCAAGTTTGCCATGGAGGGCGTGCTGCCATACAAGAGCCAGGTGTACTTTAACGCCATCTACTTTCCCGCGCAGTCAATCCTCATGATCGTGGGATTTGTGTACAAGCCGCAGCTCGTGCGCATTGCCAACCTCTGGGCCGATAGGGCCAAGCGCGCGCGGTTTGACCTCATCGTGCTTGCCATGATAGGGGTCTGCGCGTTGGTGACGGCAATAATGTTTGTGGTGTTTGCCACCGTGGGAATCTGGTTCAACGGCGTGTGCTATGGCACGGACTTCGAGCCCTACCGCATCCCACAGTATCTTATGATCGTTGCGGGCGGCCTCTCGGCGGGCATCGACTTCTTGTACCAGATCATCACCGTGCTGCGCAGGCAGGCGCAGGCAACCGTTACCTACCTCATTGCGTTTGCGGTGGTGGCCCTCGCCTCTGCGGTGCTGGTACGCATGGTTGGCTTCAACGGCGCCGTGTATTCCTATTTGGCAGTAATGGTCCTGCTCTTTGTGATGCTGGCCATCCAATACGCCCTTATTCGTTTCCAGCGATAACGCAAAAGAGATGATTGGAGAATGCAATGACCAACATACCCCAGGGTTACAAGTCGCAGCTCTCGCTTTACGACACCCAACGCGCCATCGAGCGCATAAAGCACATCTTTTTGGCCAAGATGTGCGCGGCCCTGCACCTCGTGCGCGTAACGGCGCCGCTGGTGGTGGACCCAACCACGGGCCTCAACGACAACCTCAACGGCGTGGAGCGTCCCGTGGGCTTTGACGTGCCCGCCGTTGGCGCAGATGCTGAGGTGGTGCAGTCGCTCGCCAAGTGGAAGCGTTACGCGCTCAAGCGCTACGACTTCAACGTGGGCAAGGGTATCGTGTGCGACATGAACGCCATCCGTCGCGACGAGGAGCTCGACAACCTGCACTCCATATATGTGGACCAGTGGGACTGGGAGAAGGTAATTACGAGCGACCAGCGCACGGAGGAGTACCTGCACGAGGTGGTGCGGCGCATCGTCACCGCCATCTGCGGCACGCTCGACGAGCTTAAATGGTATTATCCGCAGCTTGAGGTGGAGCTTAGCCGCGACATTAGCTTTATTACCGCCCAGGAGCTGGAAGACCTCTATCCCGAGCTGGACCCGCGCGAGCGCGAGCACCGCTTTGTGTCGGTGCATCGCACCGCCTTTATCCAGGGGGTTGGCGGCGCGCTGCGATCGGGAAAGCCGCACGACGGCCGCTCGCCCGACTACGACGACTGGGCGCTCAACGGCGACCTGCTGTTCTGGGACGACGTGCTGAGCTGTCCGCTGGAGGCCAGCAGCATGGGCATTCGCGTGAGCCCCGAGTCCCTGGACCGCCAGCTCACCATTGCGGGCTGCGACGACCGCCGCGAGCTGCCCTTCCACAAGGCACTGCTTGCGGGTGAGCTGCCTGCAACCATTGGCGGCGGCATTGGCCAGAGCCGCCTGTGCATGCTGCTTCTGGGCAAGGCCCACGTGGGCGAGGTGCAGGCGTCGGTGTGGGACGCACAGACCATGGCGCTCTGCAAGGAAGCCGAGGTCGCACTCCTTTAGCACAAAAGTGGCACACTGTTTCCCGGAAACGGTGTGCCACTTGCAAGAAATTGTGTGCCACGCACATATTCTTCCCGTTTGCGGTACTGTAGATGCATTCGTCTGCCTCCAATGAAGGAGAGTCCTCATGGCACAGCAACAGAGGCGTCGTCCGTCATCAGAACGCCGTCCTTCCTCCAGCAGCTCCACCAACCGCTCGCGCAGGCGTGCTCCGGCACATGCCGCGCCGGCCCGTCACGCGTCATCTACCAGGCGGCCCGCAAGCCAGGCCAGCTATCGCACGCGCAGGGACTCGTCCGCCTATGCCGCCCAGGTGCGTAGGCAGCCCAAGCGCAGAGGCTCTGCGCTTCCCATAATCGTTGCGGTGGTGGCGCTTCTGCTCGTCGGTCTTTTGGCCTTCCTGTTCCTGCGCTCATGCGGCAAAGGCGAAGGGTCAACGGGTGGGTCCTCCGCCCAAGACCAGGCAACGGTTGAGCAGGCCCAGCAGGATGGGCAAGCCGGCACAGAAGGCGATGCCAGCGGCTCCGCGTCAAAGAAGAACAAGGACGGCAGCGTGGACATCGACCTCCTTATGGTGGGCGACATCCTGTATCACTACCAGGTGCGCATGAGCGGACTCAAGGCGGACGGCTCGCGCAACTACGATCACGTGTTTGCCCATGTGCTGGACGAGCTAAAGGGCAAGGACATAAAGGTGCTCAACCAAGAGACGCCCTTGGGCGGTCCGGTCTACCAGGGCAGCGCGCCCGACGGCTACGACGGGTACCCCGAGTTCAACGGCCCGCAAGAGATTGGCGATGCCGAGGTAAAGGCTGGCTTTAACGTGGCCCTCAAGGCGACCAACCACGCAATGGATCACAGCGGGAGCTTCTCGGATCCCTATACCCTCGTGCGCAGCGAGCAGCAATTCTGGGCCAGCGAGCATCCCGAGATGGCGGTTATTGGACAGGCGAAGCTCGACGACGAGGACTCGACGGTCAATGACGTGTATGTGTTCGAGAAGGACGGCTTTAAGGTGGCCCTTCTTAACTACACGCAGGACCTCAACGGCAACGAGGGGTTTGACACCCTAGGCGTCGTGTCCATGCTGGAGGAGGACCACGTGCGCGAGACCATGGCCAAGGCACGCGAGCTCGCCGACATGATAGTGGTGTTCCCGCACTGGGGCGAGGAGTACAATCTGGAGCCTGTGGAGATGCAGTACGAGTGGGCTCAGCTGTTTGTGGACGAGGGCGCCGACGTAATCATTGGCAACCATCCGCACGTTATTGAGCCCGTAACGGTACTTGAGGGCGAAGACGGAAACAAGGTGCCGTGCTACTGGTCCACGGGCAACTTTATTAGCACGTCTCCTTCGGACGAGAGCCTGGTGGGCGGCATTGCCGAGGTCACGCTCCACAAGGACGCGGACGGCACCTGCTCGGTTACCTCCGCAGAGTTCAAGCCCGTTATCTCGCACATTGGCCTTGACGAAAACATGACCACCTACCTCATCACCGACTGGACCGATGAGCTGGCGTCCACCAACTACCTCAACACCGAGATGAATCCCGACACCGACAACACGACCCTTACGCCCGAGTGGGCTGCAAGCTTCTGCACGCAGGTGCTCGGCTCCGATTACGACACCAAGAGCGGTACCATCAAGCTCGACGTGTAATTGCAAGCGAACGTGTCGTCCTACACGGCCTTGAGCAGGCGCTTGTTCTCGTACATGGCGACGTCTGCCCTGTTAAACACGGCGGCCACGCTTGCGTCGTGCTGGTAGAACGCAAGGCCCCAGGCAATAACCGCGCCGCCCGTCTTGGCGGCGCGCGCATTTTGCTTCGATAGCTGCGCGGTGAGCTCGCGTGCATGCTGGTAGTCGTGTCCTTGCAGGATTACCGCAAACTCGTCGCCGCCCACCCTAAACACGGGGCTGAGCGAGAAGATATTGCGTATTTCGTTGTAAGCCGTCCGTATGAGCGCGTCTCCCGCCCTGTGGCCAAGCGTGTCGTTGGTTTGCTTGAGGTTGTTGAGGTCGCATACCACAAGGGCAAACTCAACCGGCTCCCCGTTCTCTATCTTTTGGTCCAGCTCGCTCTCGGCGTCAACATAGGCGTGCTTGTTGTTTGCGCCGGTAAGCGCGTCCCTGTTTGCCCGCAGCATGGCAAGCGCAAACTCCCTGTCGCGCTTTACCTGGGCGTCTATGTTGCTTACGCCCACAATAAGCTGAGGCCCGTCCTTCTCGTCCACCATGGCCGCCTTGAGGCTCACGTAGGTGGGGACGCCCTCCAAGACGAGCCTGTAGTTGAGCACAAAGATGCCGGTCGTCTGGATATCGCTGAGGACGTTCTCCTTTTTGAGCATAGAGAACACCAGGTTGCGATCCTCTTCGTAGATGGCGCTCGCACCCTGCCGCAAGGTGTCCTCAAAGAAGTCGGCGCCGCTCTTTGCCAGGCAAAGATGGTCATAGGTGCTTGTGGCGCTGTACTGAGAATAGCTGTTCGTGGAGGGGTCTACGGTGTATATGGCGAGGTAGTCGCCTGCGAGCGCGGTGATTCTTGCGTAGGTGGCGCGCTCCTCCCTTGCGCGCTTGGTCTCCTCTTGGTACTTCATCTTTGCGTCTATGTCGCTCACGCCAATCACCAGGCGGTGGGCGTCTCCCTCCATGTGGATGGCCTTCATGCCCATATATACGGGCTTGCCATCAATCATCTGGCGATACGACAGGGTAAACGTGCCAAACTCGTCAATCGAGCGCATAACGTTCTCTTTTGTGAAGGCCTCAAGAAACATGGCGTGGTCGGCGGGATACAGAATCTGCATGGCGTCCTCGCGGCTCTTTTTGAAGAAGTCCTCGCCTTGTAGCTCGGGAGACCAGCTCTCGCTGGAGCTGTCGTGCCGGTACTCCGTATATTGGTCTGTGCTGAGGTCAACATAAAAAATGTTTGAATAGTCTGCCGAAAGCGCGCGGGCGATGCCGTAGTACGTAACGCTCGCGTCGCGTGCCTCCTTAAACGCGCGCTGCGCCTCTATGGCCTCCTGCTTTGCCTCCATAAGGTCCGTAACGTCCTCGCTCATGCCCAAGACGCACTGCCTTCCCTTGGTGTCGTTGAACTTCATCTTGGTCGTGCGCAGGTGACGGGGATTTCCCACGGCGTCGAGCACGTCCTCAAAGATGACGAGGGGCTTGTCGGTAAGCATGGCTCGCTGGTCATCGCTCGCAAAGTGTTGCGCGGTGGCCTGATCAAAGATGTCAAAGTCCGTGAGCCCCACCACCTCGCTGGGGCTGGACTTGTGAGCGTAATTGGCAAACTCCTGGTTGCACGCCAAGTAGACCCCGGTGGAGACATCCTTGGAGAACGAGAGGCCGGGCATGTTGTAGAGCAGCGAGGAGACGGATTCCGAGAGCTCCGAGATCTTGGCGGCGGCCTTGGCCTCCTCGGCCAGACGAACGTTCTCGCGTTCCACCGCGACCGTGCGGGCCTGTGCGGCAAGAACGTCCCCAACGCTGCGCTGGATGTCGCTTGCCATGGTGCAGATCGTCTCGGCAAGCGACCGCACCTCGTTCTGCGTCCTTATGGCAGGCGGCTCGTAGGTGAGCTGCGCCACGCTCTTTGCGTCGTGGCTTCTGTTGGCAAAGTCGCGCGCGCTCTGCTCCAAGGCCAAAAGGGGAGAGGTTATGCGCTTGCGTACCCAGATGGTCATAAACGTGCCAAAGAGCACGAATACGAGCAAGGAAGCAAGAAGGCTGAACCGCAAAATGGAGGACAGGTCGTTGTGGAGGCCATCTATGGCAAAGTCTGCGCAAATGAGCGCGACCACGTTGCCGTTTGAGTCCTTGAGGGGCTTGCAGCCCGTATAGTACGCGCCGTAGTCGGACGACTCCTCAAAGTAGCTCACGCCGTCCGTGTTCCAGGAGGAGAGGTAGCGTTCCAGCTCCTCGGCGGAGTAGGCGTCGGTCGTCTCCAAGAGCGGGACGTCGTCCTCGCCGGCCTTGCGTTCCTCCGTGCTTGTGGCCGAGACCACGTTTGTCATGGTATCGGACGAGGGGATAACGATGTAGAGGTACTGGAGGTCAAACTCATCAATGACGCTGTTAAGAAACGCTTGGAGCTCGCCGTACTTTGCCGAGGGAGTTTGTGTTTTGATGCAACGTGCCAGATCGTCTGCGTCCGCGTTGTGCTCCACGTACTCGAGCACATGGTTGAGCCTGTCGTCGTAGCTCTTATATAAAGCCGAGGCAAACGTGGAATAGATAAGCGTGGAGAGGATCGCTCCAAGAGCCAAGAGAAAGCAGAAGCTTCCTACGAGCAAGCTGCGCTCGATTGGTCGCCTAACCCTAACGTTGCCGTCCATGCTATCGCCCCCCGCCCTCTATGTTACCGCGAGGAACAATAGCATATTCCCAAATCGGTTTCCGACCCAATCCATTCCTCAAACGGAAACGTGGGCGAGCGAAATAGCGTGCGGACAAGAGGAGGCCCCGCATTTCTTGTAGCGCGACTCGCGAAGCGCGCTCTCTTTCCGTCGTAGCCCGGTGGTCAGTGGCGGCAAAGAGGGGGTCCCTCTTTACGACGCACGACTTCGCGAAGCGTGAGTGCGTGTAAAGAGGGACCCCCTCCGCGCCGCTAATGCGGGCAACTTATTTCTTGGCCTTGCCCTGGTTGGCAACGGCGTCGATCTTTGCGGCGATGACGT
>JAUMWL010000006.1 GCA_030529665.1 Coriobacteriales bacterium | reverse complement strand
ACGCGCGTGGCACCGTCCACCGAGCTCTCGAGCATGCGGCTGGAGATGGCCTCCTCGGCCGCGTCCACGGCACGGTTGTCACCACTTGCGATGCCGATGCCCATCATGGCCGTGCCGGCACCCTTCATGATGGTGCACACGTCTGCAAAGTCGAGGTTGATGAGGCCGGGCACGGTGATGAGGTCCGTGATGCCCTGGGTGCCCTTGCACAGCACGTCATCGGCCATGCGGAAGGCCTCGAGCATGGTGGTCTTCTTCTCGGAGAGGTCCAGAAGGCGATCGTTGGGAATAACGATGAGCGTGTCCACGTTCTCCGAGAGACGCTTGATGCCGTCGGAGGCGTTCTGGGCACGCTTGCGGCCTTCGAAGGTGAAGGGCTTGGTGACAACGCCAACCGTAAGGGCTCCGATGTCGTTCTTTGCAATGTCGGCAACCACGGGAGCGGCACCGGTACCGGTTCCACCACCCTCACCTGCGGTGATGAACACCATGTCGGAGCCGGCGATGGCGGCCTTGATCTCGTCGCGGGTGTCTTCCGCGGCCTCCGCGCCTACCTCGGGAACCGCGCCGGCGCCCAGTCCCTTGGTGATGTCGGTGCCAATGTGCACCTTGATGTCTGCATCCGAGAGAGCCAGAGCCTGCGCATCCGTGTTGACGGCAACAAACTCAACCCCCCGAATGTTCTGCTCGATCATGCGGTTGACGGCATTGGTTCCGCCGCCGCCGACGCCTACCACCTTGATCACGGCTAGGTAGTTACTGGGGATGTTGCTCTCGTTCATTCTTCCCTCCTTGGGTGCTGGCAATGCCAACCTTGGTGCGTTCGTTCGTGGTGCGGTTGTGGTGCGTTTGCCCTTCGTTGTTACTACTACGTGCAGCGTTGCCCGAACAAGACGTTGGCGGCGGGGGTGGTGCGATGGTGGTGCGTCTAAGCTTCGTAATGCCGCGTTCTGTTGCGTTTTTCGAGGTTAAACCCTCAACCTCAAGTTAACCTCAACGTCTCATCCAAAGCGGGTAATATTTACACAGCCACATATGAAATGTCAACACTTTTGTAGAACTTATGAATCGAGCAGCTTAATGCCCCTGTCTGGTGACTACAAAACTATAAACCTCAACTTTAGATTTAAGAATTTTGAGCCTAATAATCGTAGTCAGAGTAGTCTGAATAGTCGGTATAGTCTTCGTAATACGATGAGTCGTCAGTGTAGTAGGTGTCGTACCAAGAGGTGCCGTTGTCATATCCATAGTCCCACGACTCGCTATCGGAGTAATCATCGTAGTAGGAGCTGTCATCGGAGTAATCGGTATATGATGTGCTCTGGTCGCCGGCGTCCACGCTGTCTGTGCCATCGCTCAAGGTCTGTGCAACTGCGGACTCTGTATCCACATTGGTCGTGTTGTCGTTATTCTCTTCTGTGGACTCGTCCGAGGCCTTGGCCTCCTGGTCGTCGCCTTTAGCCATGGCGCCCGTGCCTTCGCGCACATATTCCGAGTCGATGCGCCTATAGGTAGGCCTGGAGGGAATGCGCACGTTTATATAGGTCACTTGCCCGCCGTACTCCTCCAGAATCCTCTTTGCCACCGACTCCTTGCTGCGAATCTCTGTGTCAGAGCCAAGCGATACCTCTACGCCATTCTTCAGAATGCACGATATGTCGTCCTCACTGGAGGCGGAATAGCATGCTATCTGACTCCTAAACTCATCAGAGAGCTGTCCGGATATGGAGAAGACCGTCTCTATTGACTTGTCGGTGGTTGGGCTGCCCGCCGATGGCTGCACGCTGGAAGGCACGTCGCATATTAGGACCACGCCAAGCGACGCGGCCTTATCGAGCGCCACGTCATTTACCGACTCGCTCTGGTCCACCTTGAGCTTGAGCGGCTCGATCCATACCCCATCGTCGCCCATGAGCCAGGCGATTCCTCCGGACCCCATGGCAACCACCGCACCGGGCTTTCGCTCCTGTACGTGCAGGCGCAGCGTGTCCGGAAACACCCGTTGAATCTCTACCGAGGCTACCCAGGGATTGCGTAGGACGTTCTTTTGGATAAGCTTGTCGTCAACCCTCAGAAGCGTTGTCCCCTCGGGAACGCTTGCCAGTTGTACGACGTCCTCCGACTTTACGTGCTCCGTCTCGTCGGCCTCCACGTTGGATACCTCAAACACCGACATGGTGGACAGAATGGCCACGGCAATGGCGACTGAGATGAGCAGGACTATAAGACCGGCAGTGACGATGGCAACGATGCGTAGGAACCTTCCGATTCCCTCTTCCCTGCCATCGCCCATGGCCACCGAATCCCCCAAGGCGCCGTCGGCGATCCTGAGGCCCTCCTTATCACGCGTGACGGACTTGAGGAAGCCGCGCCCCGATGGCAGAGACGAGGTCTCGCCCAGCTTTGAGCCAACTACGCTGGGTGTCTTTGCGCTGCCGACTTCCTTTGTGCGCCTTGAGTCGCGTGCACACACGTGCGGCTAGCCCCTCTGCGCCTTCTCGCGCAACGCGTCCAGAAGCATGGGGCCCATAAGCGTTACGTCTCCGGCACCCTGCGTAATGACCAAGTCGCCCGGCTGGCATACTTCGCAGAGCTTCTCGATAAGAGAGCGGCGGTTGGCAATGAACTCCACCGTCTTGGTGTCCCCGTGTTGCATGACCTCCTGGGCAACGGTCTTGCCCGAGATTCCCGGAATGGGCGTCTCGCCTGCGGGAAACACATCCATAACAAACAAGAGGTCGGCGTGGTTGAACGCGACGCCAAACGAATCTTGCAACAGCTGTGTGCGCGTATAGCGGTGCGGCTGGAACACGCACACGATGCGCTTGAAGTCCAGTGTCGAGGCAGCCTGGAGCGTGGCGTCAATCTCGGTGGGATGATGGCCATAGTCGTCCACCACCGTGATGCCGTCCACCTCACCCACATGCGTGAAGCGGCGACGAGCCCCCTTGAACTCCGAGAGCGCCGTAGCGGCTTTGGCGACGTCCAGACCCAGCACGTCAGCCACCACGATGCACGCCGTGGCGTTGAGCACGTTATGGCGACCGGGGTTTGAGGAGATGGAGACGGCCACCGTCTCGCTGCTTGGCAGATGCACCTCCAGCATGCTCGCCAGACCCTGGGTCCCGGTCTGCACGCAACGGTAGTCGTTGCCTTCGTTGAAGCCATACGTTACCACCTTGCGGCCGGTGGAGCGTGCGAGCTCCACAAAATGCGGGTCGTCGCCCATTATGATTACGGTGCCCGCCTCGCCCACGAGTCCCATAAACTCGCAGAAGGTGGCCTCAAGCCGCTCCATAGTGCCGTAGTGGTCCATATGGTCGGCCTCGATGTTGGTAACCACCACCACGTTGGGGTTGAGGAAGAGGAACGAGCCGTCCGACTCGTCGGCCTCGGCCACAAAGTAGCCGCCCTTGCCGTCACGACCGTTGGTGTCGTAGCCCTCCACCACGCCGCCGATAAGGAACGAGGGGTCGAGGCCCATCTTGTCAAGCATGGTAGCCACCATGGAGCTGGTGGTGGTCTTGCCATGCGTGCCCGCAACCGCCACGGTTATTGCGTTGTCCGAGAGCGCCGAGAGCATCTTTGCGCGCGGCCACACGGGAATGTTGAGCTCGCGAGCACGCGCCAACTCCGGGTTTGTCTCAGGGATGGCCGTGGAGATGACAACGACGTCCGGGCGCACCTCGTCTATGACGGCAGCGTCATGACCCACGCGAACATCGATGCCGGCGGTCCTGAGTTCGCGGACGTAATGCGACTTCTTCAAGTCCGACCCCGTCACCTTGCAACCACGTTCGTGGAGCACCAATGCGATGCCGCTCATGCCCGCACCGCCAATGCCGATGAAGTGAGCGCTCGTAAATGCAAAGCGAGAATCCTGCTGAGTCATGCGTCCTCCTTGGTCTAACTGCTCGCATTAGTGTACACCGCGCGGGCCGTTTGTGGCATGACGCCGCAAGGCTTCACGCATCGGCCAGACTCACGAGGGTCGCCGGTGAGTCGCGCGGGTGTGCGGCGCAATCACGGCGCCGCGCGCGGTGCGATGTGTGCCGTGATTGCGAGCTGTGTGGGTCGAGACGGGGCGGGCGTGCTGTAATTACGTGCTGTGTGGCTCAGGTGGCACCCAGTGCGCTGTCTTTTGGAGCTGTGTGGGTCAGGTAGCGTCCAGCGTGCTGTCTTTGCGACCAGTGTGGGTCAACTAGCCACACAGCTCGCGATTACAGCACACCGCTGGGACGCCACCATGCCTATGTAAATCATGGCCCCAAAAGCCGTTGCCACGTTTGTGGATTCGGCCTCGATCGTCTACAATGCCAGGGTCCAACACGGTCCAAGGAGCCCACCATGAAGACCTACCACGTGGTAGCCGCCATCATCAAGCAAGACAACAAGATCTTTGCCACCCAAAGAGGATACGGTGACTACAAGGACGGCTGGGAATTCCCCGGCGGCAAGATCGAGCCAGGCGAGACGCCGGAGCAGGCACTCGTTCGCGAGATCCAAGAGGAACTCGACATGACCATTTGCGTGGAGCGCCATGTGGTGGACGTCGCCTACGACTACCCCCAGTTCCACCTACAGATGGGCTGCTTCCTTTGCTCAATCGCCAAGGGAACTCCGCGACTGTTAGAGCACGAGGCAGCAAAATGGCTCACGACCAAAGAGATCGACTCCGTGGACTGGCTACCCGCAGACGTACTGGTGGTCGATGCCCTCAAGCAGCAGCGCATCGTATAATCAGCCCTCGTCAGACGTCAGGTAGTCATACAGCTCGTCCTTTACGGGCGTCAGCAGATCGTACTCTATCTCCACGGCAGGCTTGTCTGTCCCAGCCATGACGATCTGCTCAAACCTGCCCGTGGCCCGCATCTCCCCTAGGTAGTAGAACTCCTTCGACTCCGCATCGCTCTTGTTCTTGCGCACAAACAGAAATGTGCGCATGCCGGTCTTGTGGGCATGCCTGAGCCGCTCTATCTCTGGCGAGGCAAGGGTGCGCGGTTGCTTGGAAATAGCAATCAGGCGGCTAGGGTTTACAAACCTGTCTTGGTACTTAATGGTGTCTGCAATGTCATCGTCTTTCTGATAGTTTATGAACACGGGAAACGTATTGGTTGATTCATCATATTTGTAACCACCTATATTCTGGCCGTTTACGTTTTGCTTCCATTCAAGCAGCCGACATACGTCCTCATAGGTGTACTTTGCATACAACACAAGGCTCGTGTGGTCATAGTTGCCACAAAACCGCCTTCCATTTACAAAGATGCCGTAGTCCACAATCTCTGTCAGCTGCCTGCAAAACTCCTCATCCTCCAAAGCCCGCGCCAAAAGCTCCGAAACCTCAAAGTCCCCTTGCCCGGTCTTTATAAACTTGCACAGCGAGAAGGTCTTGGCCTGCGAGCCCGAGAGGAACGATCCGTCCAGCACGCCGTGCACCGAGCACGCGGCCACGGGAAGTGTCGGCGAGATGTCGTGCACTGCCTGCGCAAACTCGTCCGTGGTCACGGTTTGTCGGACCAAGAGCAGCCTAAGCATCAGCAGGTCTTGCACGCGCTTGCCCTGCCCGAGCTTCTGCGACACAAACCGCAGCATCTGCTCCTGCGTTTTGGAGAAGCGCGTCTTGTAGTCCTTTTCGTACTTTGACAGAAACGCGTGATACGAACCAAGGCTTGCGTTGCTAAAGATGAGTTGCGGATCAATGGCGCCGTTCTCGTAAAAGTCCATGAGCGTAGGTATGCGCCCAAGCATGTTTTTGAGGGCTGTGTACTCGGTTCGAATGAGCTTGATGGAGCCAAACTTCTCTTGGTCGAGCAGGCGATAGATGCGATTCTTTGAGACTTCGTCAAAGTTGATGGTGGAGCACCCCGGAATGATCCTGTTTCCCTCCCGCATGAAGCGCCGCAGGTTGTCCTTGTTGTACGTTCGGTCGCCCGAAAGGGCTATTGGGATGAGGTAGCTCTTTTTGTAGTTACCAATGAAGTCGAGCACCAGCACGTAGTCCTTATTGCGATGCAGGCGCAACCCGCGACCGAGCTGCTGAACAAAGACGATTGCCGACTCCGTAGGCCGGAGCATGATGACTAGGTTTACTGATGGAATGTCCACGCCCTCGTTGAAGATGTCCACCGTAAAGATGAACTCGATCCAGTTGTCGCACTTGGTCCGGTCGCATTCCAAACGCTCGATCGCGGCCTCGCGTTGTTGGTCGGTAGAGGAGCCATCGAGGGCGACCGACCGGTAGCCGCGCTCGTTGAACAACGCAGCCAGCCTATGGGCCTCCTCTACACTTGAGCAGAACACCAAGCCACGGCGTACGGAGTCAACGTCGTACTTCTGCAGCTGCTCCAGCACGTGGTTGACGCGCGCGGACGACGTGAGCCTCAAGAAGTCCGCAACCTCGTCAATCTCTTCCCCATCTACCTCCAGGTCGTGGATGCCAAAATAGTGGAACGGGGCAAGCATCTGTGCCTCCTGCGCCCGTTGTAGCGTAATCTGGTATGCGATGTTGTTATCAAAGAAGTCATATACGTTGAACTCATCGTTGCGCATGGGCGTGGCGGTCATGCCCAGCATAAAAGCGGGCTCAAAGTGGGTGGCTATTCTTTGGTAGCTGCCCGCTCCCACGTGGTGTGCCTCGTCAAACACTATGTAGTCAAACGTGCGCGGATCGAACTCGTCCAAGTGCCTTGCGAGCGACTGCACCGTGCAAAAGAGGTAGTTGGCCTCAAGCTCTCTTGCGCTTCCGGTGTAAAGGCCCAGCTTGCGTCGCGTGTCGACCACTTGTGCAAAGCTGTCCATCGCGTCTTTTGCTATGCGTTCGCGATGCACCACAAACAGCATCCGCCGTGGATTCACCGCCGCCACGTCAAAGCCCGCAAGGTATGTCTTGCCCGTACCCGTGGCAGATACGAGCAAGGCGCGCGAGGCACCAGACTCGCGAAGACGGCGCAGGTTCGCCAACGCCTCGCTTTGCATCTTGTTTGGCTCTATGTGCAGGCCGGCTACTCGCGACTCCTCATAGGCATCTTCCTCGTGCACATGCGTATGATATGCCCCTCTTTGCACGGGGCGCATCCAGTCGGCGCGGTACTTCTTAAGCCATTCGTCAGTCAGGCGCTTTGTGCTCTGCGAATCCCACAACCTATCGAACTCCTTGCGCGTGGCCTCGCAGATGGCACCGTTCTCGTAGCCCTTTATCATAAGGTTCCACTCGGAGTTAACAAGAAGGGCCGTCTGCGTAAGGTTGGAGCTGCCAATCACCAGCGTGCGGATTCCGCCCGAGTCGAACAGGTATCCCTTGGAATGGAGCGGCCCCTCGTATACGCGAAGCTCAATGTTTGAGAAACCCCGGAGCTTTGCGAGGGCGTCGGGGTCGTTGAACCGCAAATACGTGCTCACGAGGATTCGGCCGGGTATCGCGCGTTTCTCTAGGTCGAGCAGCGTGTTAAGAAGCACCGTAACGCCGCCCTTTGTAACAAACGCCACGGATATGTCAAACCGCTCGCAGCGCTGGAACTCCACCTCAAGGGACGAAAGCACGTTTTGCGACGCAGACTTGTCGTTGTATAGCAACTTGGGCACATATGGCGCCGAGGGATGCGCGTCGGCATCAAGAAAACCCGTCTGAAGAGAGCGGAGGTAGTCTCGCTCGCGCTCATCCAAAAGGGTGCTGATGTGCTTTCTAAAAGCGTGGACGTCGTAACCAAGATTGTGATACTCCAGCGCGCGTCGACGGTCATCCTGCATGAGGCGCTCCTTGTAAGAAGAGTCCAACAATGCCAGGGTACTTGCGGCGCTTTCCGTCTACAGTAGCCGATCCATAGCCGGATCAAACAACTCCAGGAACGGGGATGTATTTTGACACATTGAGAAGCCCCGGAGCTTCCGGGGCGTGTCTCAAGACTGGTCGGCGGTACGGGTGCGTGCTGTCTTTTGGAGCTGTGTGGGTGGCGCAGCGCGAAGTGTGCTGTGATCGCGAGCTGTGTGGGTCGGAACGCCACACAGCTCGAAAAGACAGCACACTTTATCACGAAGAACCCACACAGCTCGCGATCACAGCACACGTCTCTGCTAGATGCCCATCGCATTCATGAGCTGCAAGAGCCCTCCACGCATCTGGGCTATAACCTGCGACTTCATAGGTTCGGGCACGGCGTCGGTCTTTACCAGCCCGTACAGCAGCTTGACCAGGCTATGGAGCTTGCGCTGGTAGGCGTAGCGCTGGAGCAGAGCCTCGTCATCCGTGCCGTAGTAGTCCTTGAGCAGCGCATCGTAGTAGCGATGCATCTCGTCCACCGTCATGCGCAGGGTGTCCATGGCACGGTCATCGGTCGTTATGTACTCAAATGTGAGCGCTAGCCCCGCCATGTCGATGATGGGATCGCCCTGCGCCACGTCGTCGGTGTCGATGAGCACGATCTCGCCGCCCTGCACCATCATGTTGCCCGTATGGAAGTCGCCGTGCACCAACGTGTTCTTTGCGGGCAGGCTGTCGTAGAGACGGTGAAGCCGCGCCTGATCCTCTTTGGAGAGCACGTCCTTGGCAACCTCCACCCACTGGTGACCGGAATCGCGCGCGTCGGGGAAGGTTCCCTCGGGAACTTCGGTGGTATGGAGGAGCTTGAGCAGCGCTGCCGCCTCGTGCGCCCACTTCTCCGCACTCGACGGGTCCTCGTGAATGAGCTCGCCAACCGTCTTGCAGTCCAGAAGCTCGTACACCAGGCCATAGCCCAGTCCCTCGCCGCCAACGACCTTCACCACGTCGAAGGCGATCGCCACGGGAATGCCGTACGCCATCAGCTTCTGCGCCGAGACGCGACTAGCCTGTACCTTTTCAAGGCTGTTGGTGTCGTTGTGATAGACCTTTACGATGGTCTCGGCATCAAGACGATACACCGCCCCGTTGCCGCCGCGACCAATGCACTCGCAGCCCGCCACGTCGATGGTCCTCAGCGCGCGCCGCACCTCCATCATTTGGGTGAAGCCCGTCATCTCGAACACCTCGTACACCGAAGGTGACGCCTCCACCACAATGAGGCTGCTCAGACGCTTGAGCAGCTTGACCATAACCCTAAGTCCGGCACTGGAGATGTACTCGAGTTCGCTCGCATCCAACACCACGTCCGTAGCGCCTGTGGTGCCAAGAATCTCGTTTATCTGATCTTCCACGTCTGGTGCATTGCCAGCATCGATCTTGCCCGTAAGGTTGATGACGAGCCTATTGCCGTCCATCCCGTATTCCATTGCCGTACCCCTTTGCCTATGGAAATGTCATGACCCGTCGATTATATGAGTGTTAATCATTCCTGTGAGCCATTAGCCGTCGTGTGGAGAAATGAACAGGAATGGCCCTAATCCGCCACTTTTTCGACCTCGTCGGCAAGGACTGCGGCCGCCTTGTCCTGGGCCAGATTGCGTGCCGCAGTACGCATGGCGTCACGCACGTCGGCGTGGTCGAGGGCGTCCAGGAGCGGCCCGCTGAACTCTGCGGAATCCAGCTTGTCGTCTGGCACGAGCACGGCGGCGCCTGCATCCGAGAGGAGCCGAGCGTTGGTGGTTTGGTGATCTGCCGTCGCCAAGGGATAGGGCACGAGCACCGACGGCACCGCTAGTGCGGCAATCTCGGCAATCGAGGATGCGCCAGCTCGCGAGACGACCAGATCGGCCGCCGCCAGGGCCTCGCCCATGTTGGTTATGTATGGCATGAGCTGCCAACGCTTGGCCTCCTCGTCCGTGAGGGCCAGCGCCTCTGCAACCTCGTCGTACAGCTCGTTTCCGGTGGAGTGGACCACGCGCACGTCCTTGCGCAACAGAATATGGTCCTTAAGCCCAACGAGCGCGTTGTTTACATGGCGCGCACCAAGGCTTCCGCCAAAGACCAAGAGCATGGTCTGGTCGTCTTGCATGCCAAAGGCCTCGCGTCCAGCCGCACGAGACGCATCCACCACCGACCTGCGCACGGGATTGCCCGTAACCACGAGCTGCGTGTTCTTGCCCATGGCCCCCTCAAAGGCCGCACACGCGCCAGGAAAGGCCACGCATACCGCAGCGGCACCACGAGCGCTGGTCTTGTTTGCAAGTCCCGGCACGGAGTTCTGCTCGTGAATGACGTAGGGAATCCTCCTCTTGCGGCACAAGGAGAGCAGGGGCAGCTCCACATAGGCGCCAAACCCAATGGCCACGTCGGGGGCCCCTGTCTGCTTAAAGCGCGATGCCAAGACGCGCTTTGCCTTTGACATGCGCCACATGGCCGAGACGAGCGTCCATGGCGCCGAGCGGTCGAATCCCGTGACCACGATCTTTGAGAAGTCGTATCCGGCCTGTGGCACCAAGGTGCCCTCGAGCTTATGCTCCTGGCCATAGAACGTTACGTGGTGCCCACGGTCCGTGAGCTCCTCTGCGAGTGCGAGGGCCGGGTTTATGTGTCCGGCCGTCCCGCCTGCAGCAATGGCAACTTCGAGTTTGCGTGTCACGTCTCCTCCTAGCGCTGTGTGGAACGTCGGTCACGAAGCCTCTGGGCCCCGCTTGGGCCTAAGTCTATTCTCCTTCTTCCCCGCTCGTCAACGCTCGCACGACCATTGGTGCGATTGGCACCACCCTCGACGAGCCGCAGGTTGGCGCGCGGCGCCTGGTCCCGCGTAGTTGGTGCATCTTCTTCGCCCGTATAAAGGGACTCCCCCGCCTGCTCAGCCCGCGTGCCGTAGCGTCCTCCCGCCAAGCGAGCGGACCTTGGCGTGGCGCGACCGGCAGTGGATTCCTCAATTGCGCCTATCTCCTCTTCCGCAAGTCGAAGCTTTGCCCTGCGCTCCGCAGACCCCGACTCGTCCTTGGGCGTGTGCAGGGCAACAGACACCACAAGCCCCGCCAGCATGAGGGACGAGATGACAGAGGAGCCGCCATACGAGATAAAGGGCACCGGCTTTCCCGAAAGCGGAAAGATGCCTATAACGCCGCTTACGTTAAGCAGCACCTGTATGACCAGCAGAGAGGTCGCCCCCGCCGCTATGAGCTTTCCCAAAAGGTCCGGGGCGTTCTGGGCTATCCTTAGGCCCGCCCACAGCAGCAGCACAAACACGGCGAGCATGCCCAAGGTGCCCACAAGCCCCAGCTCCTCGCCAATAACGGCAAAGATAAAGTCGTTGTGGGCCATGGGCAGGTAGTTGTACTTTTGCCTTGACATACCAAGTCCAACACCCGTGAGCCCTCCGGTGCCCAGCGCATAGAAGCCCTGCACCAACTGATAGCCCTTGTCATCCTCGTCCAAAAAGGGATTGAACATGGTGAGGACGCGGGCGCGCGAGTAGTCGTCCTTGAGGGCGTAGGCTATAGCAAAGACTCCCAGCACCAAGAAGACAATGGCAAGCTTGCGTCCCGGCACGCCGCAGAGAAAGGCCATTATGATGAGCGTCAGCGCAATGACTCCCGTGGTCCCCTTGTCGGGCTGCCACAACACGAGCGCAAGTGGAATCGCAATGCCAATGCCAAAGTGCTTAAGAGCGTCTCGGCTATCCATTGCCCCCAAGTCGAAGTAGTCCACCCACAGCGTGGCACCAATAAGCAGCACGCTGATCTTTGCGAACTCCGAGGGTTGGAGCGTAAATGGCCCTATGCCTATCCAGCGCGACGCGCCGTTGATGTCTTGTCCCGCCAGAGGCGTGTATACCAGCACCAACGCCACAATCGTGACGCCCCACATAACATGGAGCGGCTTTCCCAGCCATCGGTGATAGTCCACGCAGGCAAAGCCCGTGGCCACCAGCAGGCCCGCACCCGCAAATACGATCTGACGCACCAGGTAGTACGCCGGGTCGTTGCCACAGTCCTCTGACATGAGGCCCGATATGGACGACGACGAGTAGATCATGAGCATGCCGAACACAAGCAGGCCCAACGCCGTGCCCACAAACAGCACGCTTGGCGCGACGCCCCCAAAATGCGCCTGAAGGCGGCCCCCACGCGAGCGCTCGGTCGTCGCCTTGCGCCCATCCACCACGGAGAGGCGCGAGGCGACGCTACTCATCCGCTTCGCCTTCTCGGGCAATTAGCTCTGCCACCAGTTCCTTAAAGCGCCTGCCCCTTTGCTGGTAGTTGCCAAACTCGTCAAACGACGAGCAGGCAGGCGAGAGCAGCACGACGTCTCCCGGTTGGGCGAGCGATCGCGCCTCCTCAAGGGCCTCCAGCATGTGGGGGGCTTGCCTTACCACAAGGCCCATGTCCCCGTCCTCGGCACGAAGCGCCTCGGCAATGCGGGGACCGGCCTCGCCGTAGCAAACGGCCGCCTTGCACCGCGAGGACACCGCATGGGCCAGCGTTGCGAGCGTGGTGCCCTTGTCGTGCCCTCCGAGCAGCACGATCACCTTTCCCGGCACAAAGGCCGTAAGTGCCTTCTCGACGGAGTCCACGTTGGTCGCCTTGGAGTCGTTTACGTACTGGACTCCCCCCGCGCTCCCGCAAGGCTCAATGCGATGCTCGAGCGGGTGGAACGACATGAGGCCATGGCTCACGGCATCCTCCGACACGCCAAGCTCCACCGCCGTCGCTGCGGCCACGAGAGCGTTTTGCACGTTGTGATCCCCGCGAATGGAGAGGTTCTGTGTAAGGATGAGCGTGTGCTCAGTTCCCTTGTTCCTCACCACGAGCCTGCCGTCACGCACGAAGGCAGCGTCTGGCGAGTCCTGCTCGCCGTGCACCGAGACCCTGCACACCCTAATCCCGCGCTTCTCCAGACGGCTCGCCACCGCCCTGCACCACTGGTCCTCCACGGACACCACGGCCAGGTCGTCGCCTGCCATCTGCGCAAACACGCGCTCCTTTGCTGCCGCGTAGGCCTCCATGGAGCCATGCCACTCCAGGTGGTCGGGCGTCACGTTGAGCAGGCAGGCAACGCGAGGACGCAGCTGGCTGGACGTGGCCAGCTGAAAGCTGGAGAGCTCCGCCACAAACCACGACCCCTCGGCGCGCTTGGCCACCTCGCCGGTGGCGACAGTTCCCACGTTTCCCACGGCGGACGCCACAAGGCCACCCACCTGCAAAAGCTCTGTAACCAGAAGGGTCGTGGTGGTCTTTCCGTTGGTGCCCGTAATGGCCACCCAACGCTCGGGGCTCTCTCGCCAAGCGAACTCGGGCTCCCCTATGGTCGCTTTTGCGTGCGCCAGCGCCGACTGGAAGAACGGCGAGTCCTGAGGGATGCCAGGAGACGCCACGGCAAGGTCGTAGGTGCCTTCCAAGGACTCCGAGCCATACACCACGCGCACGCCCCGCCGTTCGAGCGCGAGCGACTCCTGATCCTGCTTGGAGCGAAGCCCCCCATACAGGGTCACCGACGACACACGTGTTCCCAGCAGGTCGGCCAGATACGACGCGACGCCCAAGCCCGTCTTACCCAAGCCCAGTACCGCCACGTCACCCAAGGAATTTGTAGAAGCCATAACCGCCTCCTAAAGAAGTTGGAAGTAGAGCGCAAAGCCGAGCGCGGTGAACGCGGCGGACACGATCCAGAACCGTATTACCACCTTGTTCTCGCTCCAACCCATCTTCTCAAAATGATGGTGGATGGGAGCCATGAGGAATATTCTCTTGCCCGTGCGTTTGAACACGGCCACCTGCAGTATTACCGAGAGCGCCTCGGCCACAAAGAGCCCGCCCATCACCAACGACGTAACCTCGGTCTTGGTGAGCACGGCGCATGCGGCAAAGGCGGCGCCAAGCGCCAACGAGCCCGTGTCGCCCATAAAGATGGACGCGGGGTAGCAGTTGTGCCACAAAAAGCCAATGCACGCCCCTGCGATGGAGCCCGCAAACGCCGCGAGCGGCAGCTCGCCATACCCAAACGCCACCATGCCCATTCCCAGCATGGCCATGAGCACGGTGCCCCCCGCCAGACCGTCGAGACCATCGGTGAGGTTTACCGCATTGGCAAGTCCCGCCATGAGGAAGAACACAAACAGGAGGTACAGCCACGGTATGGATATGGCATGCGGTCCCGAGCCAATGGTGGTGGTAAGCACGCCGAGGTCGATTACAAAGCCGCCGGGAAAGCGCACCGTTGGCGTTACGCCGACCCAGTTTACCGCGGCAAGGCAAAACGTGACACAGATGAGTACCAGGCCAAGCATCTTTTGCATGGGAGTGAGGCCAAGCGACCTCTTGTGGGCAACCGACTCCACGTCGTCAAGCAGCCCAAGAGAGCCCGTCAGAAGCATGGCAAGCATGGCACAGATGAGGTCTGGAGACCAGGGCACCATTATGACGCAGGTTATGACCACGCTCACCAGCATTACCAGGCCGCCCATGGTGGGCGTGCCCTGCTTCACCAGGTGCTGCTGCGGACCGTCTGCGCGAATCTGCTGGCCTATGCCGCCGCTCTTCATGATCCTAATAAACGCGGGCATAATGATTGCCGTAAGCAGCGCCGCTATGAGCACGCTCAAAAACACCTGGTACGTGGGATAGGCAGGGTTGCCAATAAGAAATCCCATCATGCGTCCAGCACCCCCCTGGTAAACATGTCAAGCTCTGCGGCGCGCGACGCCTTTGCCAGCACCAGGTCCTCTGGTCGCAGCAAGGGGGCAATTACTCGCACCGCCTCGTCCACGGTATCAAATCGCTCGAGCTTGTCTTCCGAGAACCCCATGGTAAGAGCCGCGTCGGCCATATGGCGTATGTCGCCCGTGCCAATGAGCACGAGCATGTCCAGCGGCTTTGCCGCGGCGTAGGCGCCAACGAGCGCATGGAGCCTGGCCGACTCGTCGCCCAGCTCGCCAATCTGGCCCAGCACGGCCACGCGCCGCCCGTCGCAGCGCATGGAGCAGAGCACGTCGAGGGCCGCTGCCATGGAGCTGGGACTTGCGTTGTAGGTGTCGTCGATCACGCGCGCAGAGGAGCCTTCCTGACGTACCTCCATGCGCATGCGAGCGGGCCTCATGCCGCAGATGGCGCGCAAGGCAGGCTCGCACGAAAGGCCAAGTGCCTTTATGGCACCCAAGGCGATCAGCAGGTCGAGCACCATGGCGCGACCTGGGAGCAAGAGCGTGCCCCGCAGCTCCTCCTCCGCATCCGTCCTCACAACAACGCTGGGCAGTCCGTCGTCGTTGAGGTCTACGGACGCGGCATATATGGCAGAGTCCGCGCCACCAACGCGCAGGACCCTCACGCCGGCCGGCTCCGCAAAGGCATTTTGTATAAAGTCCGAGAAGTCGTCCCCATTTGCCAGCACCAGCGTGGGCTCGCATGCGTCACAGCCCGTAAGGCCTCCAACGACCTCGGCCTTTGCGCGGGCGATCCCCTCGCGCGAGCCAAGGTTGCCAATGTGGCTCGTGCCAATGTTTGTGATCACGGCCACGTTGGGGCGGGCGGCCGCAGCAATGCGACTAATCTCACCGGCGTTGTTCATGCCCATCTCCACCACCAGGACCTCGTCCTCGCTGGATGCGGCAAACAACGTGAGGGGGACGCCCAGCAGGTTGTTGAAGTTGCCCTTGGTGGCATGCACACGCCTGTGTGCGCCAATGCCCGCCGCGAGCATCTCCTTGGTGGTGGTCTTGCCAACCGACCCCGTTACGCCAACCACGATCCATTGGGGGTTTCGGGCACGCCAAGCCTCGGCAAGCGCGAGCATAAACTGCTCGCCGTCGTCGTCCTTGGCCCGAAGCACCGCTCCGCCGGTCTGCTCGGCTGCCTCTAGGGTTTCTTGGTCGGCGGGTGCGGTGAGCACCACGACCGCAGCGCCGGTGCGCAGGGCCTGGGCGGCAAACCGGTTTCCATCCACGCGCTCGCCCGCAAACGCCACAAACGCCCCGCCCGCAGGCACGCTCCTGGAGTCGATGCTCACCCCCTCAAAGAACCCTTGGGGGTCTCCCGCCACAAGCTCGCAATCCGTTGCCCGAATTGCGTCCTCTATTGTCATGCGTATCATGTGCACACCCTTATGATCCTTGGGGGTTAGACAACACGCCCATATCTTTAAGAACTTCACCCATGATAGCGGAGAAAACGGGACCTGCAGACGAGTAAGAGATATATGGAGTTTCGTTCAAACCTACGTACAGCAAAACCTCCGGATCCTTTGCGGGGGCAAAGCCTATGAGCGATGCGAGGTACTTGCCTTGCATGTACACGCCATTCTTTGCCTGCTCGCCCGTGCCCGTCTTTGCCGCCACCTCGTAGCCGTCCACAGCCGCCGAGAAGCCCGTGCCGTCCTTTACCACGGTAACCATCATGTCGGCAACCTTGCGGGCCGTGTCACCCGAGACCGAGCGCGGGCCCTGCTCCCACTCCAGCTGCTTGTCACCCACCGTAAGCGCAAAGTGGGGCGTGGGCAAGGTTCCCCCATTGGCGATGGAAGACACCGCGCGCACCATCTGCACCATGGGTATAGTGAGGCCCTGGCCAAAGGACATGGAACCCAACGACGATCCGTCGTACTGCTCCAGGGGCTTCACCATACCTGCGGTCTCGCCGGGAAAGTCCACTCCGGTAAGGCTGCCTATGCCAAACGACTCCACGCCCTCAGAAAACGTCTGGGCACCTATGCCCTCCTGTGCGATGAGCGCAGACCCCACGTTTGACGAGCGGCGCAGCATCTCGCGCAAGTTCATGCTCTCGGTCTTGTTGCGACCGTCCTCGTCCATTACGAGGTCACTCCCCACCACGATGGTGGGAGGAACGTCAAAGTACCTGGTCGTGCTCACCTTTCCGCTGTCCACGCCTATGGCGGCGGTAAGAACCTTAAATATGGAGCCGGGGTCGTAGGCAGACGACACGAGCTTGAGGTTGAGCGCCTCGTTGGTTAGGGTATCGGGCTGCGAGATGTCTGCGTAGGGCGTGGAGCAGGCGGCCAGGATCTCTCCGGTGCGCGGGTCGCATGCCATGCACATGCCAGATGACGCGCTATACTCAGCGGTCGCCTCCTCGATGCACTCCTCGGCATATTTCTGCACGTCAACGTCTATGGAGATGACGATGTCCTCGCCGTCTATGGGCTCGGTCACCTGCGAGGCCGCACCGGCTATGGGTACGCCGTGCGCACCCGTCTCCATGATCATCTCGCCGTCCTTGCCGGAGAGCTCGCTGTTATACATAAGCTCCAGGCCCGTGATGCCCTCGTATTCGCCTTGGTCGTTCTCGCTCACCAGGCCAATGAGCTGACCGGCCACCTTGCCATAGGGGTAGACCCGCCGCGTCTGGGAGAGCAGGTACACGCCTGCGCGCCCGTTGGCTATGAGGTCGCCTCGCAACGACTCGCACGCTTCCTTGTCGGCGCGACGCTTTACATACACAAACGTTGAGTCGGTGCTGAGAAGCTCCTTGTAGCCCGCCTCATCGCCGCCAAGCCACTTGACCAGCAACTTGGCCTCTTCCTCCACGTCGGTTACCTCTTTTGGGTTGCAATACACGTCGTAGCACTCCTCGCTCATGGCGAGGATGTTGCCCTTTCTGTCGTAGATGGTTCCGCGCTTGGCCTGCAGCACCTGCACGTTGGTGCGCCTGGCCTCCGCCCTGCTAGCCAGGGACGGCCCGTCCACAACCTGCAGAAACACGAGGCGTACGACCACAAGGAAAAAGAGCGCCAGAGCCACGGCAAATACGCGGGAAAGGCCCGCTTCGCTCGCGGCAAAGCCAAACCGTCCCGTGCCCGCGCCTCTACGTGGGGTCCCAGCCTTCCCTCCTCGGTTTTCTCTTTGCATGGTCGCGCTCACCCCTTCGCATGTGCAGCGTGTGGCATGCGCAACGCTAGTTGAGTTCGAGCGCCTTGGCGTCGCTGGCGTATACCATGCCCAGGTTGTCCTCTGCTATCTGGGACACACGCTCGGCCTGGCTCAGCATGGAACGCTCGATTAGGAGCTCGCCATTTTGGGACGTGAGCTCCTTTATCTGGGCCTTTGTCTCCTTGTTGGAGTTAAGGCGTCCCACGGTGCCGGAGGTGAGCGCCACGTTTATGCCACCCGCCACAAACAGCACGATGGCCAGCGCAACAAGATACACCACCACGTTGGGAAACGCGGGCGATGCTGCCCGACGCACGGTGCCACGGGGCTTGCCGCCCTCTATGGCCGTGAGGTGTGGTCTGCGCTCAACCTCGTATTCGTATGCCGCCTCGTCCATGCGGTATGCCTGAGATCCCCTATACATTTTGCGTTCCTTGTCCTTTGGTGTTGTGTATGTGGTGCGTTATGCCTCGAGCTTTGTGGCAACGCGCAAGAGCGCGCTGCGCGAACGGGGGTTGGCCCTCACCTCGTCCTCGGACGCAACGAGGGGCCGTCTTGTGCTTACCTTAACTATCGGCACGTGCCCGCATACGCACACGGGAAGGTCGGGCGGACAAACGCACCCTTGGCTCATCTCGTTGAACACATGCTTTGTAATGCGATCCTCCAAGGAGTGGTAGCTAATGACCGCTATGCGCCCACCGGGGTTTGCCCAGCGAACGGCCGCCCTCAGCCCCTGGTCCAGTGCGTCCATCTCGTGGTTGACCTCAATGCGTATGGCCTGGAAGGTCTTGCGCGCAGGATGCCCGCCGCGTCGCCTGTCGCGCGCCGGTATGGCGTCGCGAACTATCTGGGCAAGGCGCAGCGTGGTGGCTATGGGCTCCTTTGCGCGCTCGCGCACGATGGCGCGGGCGATTCCACGAGCATGACGCTCGTCTGCATATGCGCGCAGAATCCGGGCGAGGTCTGCTTCGTTATACTGGTTTACGACCTCAGCTGCTGTTGTGGTGTTGTTGCCCGGGTCCATGCGCATGTCAAGCGGAGCGTCCTCGTTATACGAGAAGCCCCTTTGGGGAATGTCGAGTTGGGGGCTCGATACGCCCAGGTCAAAGAGAAAGCAGTCGACGCCGGGAACCTCTGCCTCCACCAACAGCTCATCCAGGCTCATAAAGTTACCCTTGAGGAGCCTTACGTTGGCTTGGGGGGCCTCCCTGCGCAAACGCTCCTTGGCCGCGTCGAGCGCCATCTGGTCTTGGTCGACTCCCAAAAGAAGTCCGTCTGGTGCGATCCGTTGCGCCATGGCAACGCTGTGCCCAGCACCGCCAAGCGTGCAGTCGCACACGACCTCTCCTGGTTGCGGATTGAGGTGGCTAAGCACCTCGTCAAGCATTACAGGAACATGCCGATATTCGCTTGTCAACGCATTCACTCCCTCGCCCCGCTAGCCAAACATGAGCTTGTCGAGTTTGTCGGCATTGTTCTTCATCTTCTCGGCCCACGCCTGCGCGTTCCAAACCTCAAAGTGATCAACGACGCCCACTACCGTAACCTCACGCTCAAGCCCAAGACGCGCCCGTGCCGTAGGGTCGGAGGCATCCACCTTGCCAAGCGCAACGCGCCCAGCCGAGTCGATCTCCACCGGTACGGCACTGCCCGTGAGCTGACGACGCAATTCAACGTGCTCGCGGTTCCTTGCGTCAAACGACTTTCCGTCCCTCTGGAAGAAGCCGTCCACCCACTGGCCAAAGCTCTCGGGAGTGTATCCGTACAACGCATCCTTGAGGGGGATAAAGAGCACGACGTTGTCCTCAAACTGCTTGCGGTAGTTTGCCGGCAACGTAAGGCGCCCCTTTGCATCCAAGTTGTAGTTCTTGGACCCAAACAGGTACATGCCTTACATCCCCTCCGATGCCTCATGGAAAGCCAGGGTGTGAAATGGTGCGTTTGGTCTGCGATGGTGGTGCATGGCCTTCCCCACGAGGGCATTCAATCGTTCTCGAATGCGTGGCTATATAATACACCTTTCCACACTTCCCCCCACTTGCACCCACCAGCTTATTCTATTCCCCACTTTTTGACCGAACAAACAAAGCCCCACATCTTGTGCGTGGGGCGTTTGAGGTCCACAATTGCGCAGGTGGATTATTTATTCAGATAAGAACAAGATTTGAAGATACTGTGTGGCACAGGCGACATCTATACCTTGGCGCGAGGGTGAGCCGAAAGGTACTCCCACCTCACATGCGTGAGGTCCACATGAGAATAGATCTGCGTCGTGGCGATGTTTGCGTGTCCGAGCAACTCCTGAACCACACGCAGGTCCGCGCCACCCTCCACCAGATGCGTGGCAAACGAGTGCCTGAGCGTGTGTGGGTGCAGCCCCTCAATGCCTGCAAGTCTACCATACCTCTGGCAGATTGCATGGACCGACTGGCGCGTGAGCCTCGTCCCCCGCTGGTTAAGAAACACTGCGTCCACGGGACGGCCCGCACGCACGAGTAACGGCCGCCACGTGGCCATATATTCTCCCAGCACCGACGACGCCTTTCCCATGAGGGGCACCACGCGCTCCTTTGATCCCTTGCCCAGCACGCGAAGCAAGCCCTCGCCTTCCATAACGTGCACAAGGTCGAGGCCGCACAGCTCGGACACGCGCAGTCCGCACCCATACAAGACCTCAAGGATGGCCCTATCACGCTGTGCGGCAGCGGATGCGGCAAACGTCTGGTCCAAGAGGGCGCGGGCCTGATCTATGGAAAGGACGTCCGGCAGGTGCTGCGGATGCTTGGGCATGGGCACGTCGCGCGCGGGATTGCCCTGTGACAGGCCTTCCGCGACCAAGAACCCATGCATGCTGCGCACAGCCGACAAGGCCCGCTCGGCCGAGGCGGCGGCATAGTCCAGCTCGGCGTACGAGGCCACAAACCTCTCCACGTCCCCGCGCACTACGTCGCTCACGTTGGTTTTTCCCTGCTCCCTTAGGAGACGCACGTACCTCTTGAGGTCAAACCCATACGAGGCCACCGTATTGGGCGAGCTGCCCCGCTCGGCCTGGAGGTAGTCTAAAAACTCCTCGCGGGCATCCTCCAGAGAGATCGTCACTTAATCGTCTCCCCGTTGGCCAGCATGTCTCGTGCGTGGGCAAGCGACATCTGGCTCGTGTCTCCCGACAGCATGCGGGCTATCTCGGCCACGCGCTCCTCCCCCTCAATGGGGACGATGGTGGTTTGGGGCACGTCACCCTCCACCACGGCTGGGGTCTTGCGCACGAGGTAATGACACGTGCCACGTACCGCCACCTGGGGCAGGTGCGTTACCACGATCACCTGGTGCGTCTGCGCCAGCCGGGCCAGCACGCTTGCCAGCGCGACCGCCGTGGCCCCGCCCACGCCAGCATCCACCTCGTCAAACACCAGGGTCTGGGTGGCGTCCGACTCGCCAAGGACCACTTTGCAGGCAAGCATCACGCGGCTCACCTCGCCGCCCGAGGCAATGCGCCTCAGCGGACGAGCCGTCATTCCCGCAGCCGGTCTGTACAAGAGCTCCACGCGACTTGGTCCCGCCGCGCTCCATTGCGCACGATCCAGGCGCTCCATGCTTACGTCGAGCTGCGCCGTGCCCATCTCCAAGAACGACATCTGCTCCGAGACCAGCGCGGCAAACCTGGGGGCCTCCTTCTGGCGCGCGGCGTCCAGCATATCGGCCGCACCAGAGAGCCTTCGCTCGGCCGCCTTCACCTCGTTGGTGGCCTTTCGCAGCATCTCGTCGCCATTTTGGGCGGCAGCAACCAGCTGCATGGCCTGCTCCCTGCGCGCAAAGACCTCCTCCATGCCGGGTCCGTAGCTTCTCATGAGGCCACGAAGCTGCGACATGCGCGTCTGCATCTGCTCCAGCACGTCCACGTCTAAGTCCACCGAGTCGCGATAGTCCCTTAGCTCCGACGCAGCGTCCTCCACGTCTATGAGCGCGCTCTCAAGCGTTGAGGCAAGCTTGCGCAACCGATCGTCGTATCGCGCGACGCTGCGAATCTCGTCCATGGCCTCGTTTATGAGGTCAAGCGCGCCGTCCTCGGTGGTAAGCGCCTCGCGTGCGTTGTTGGCAGCCATCATGAGGGCCTCGGCATGCTCTGCTCGCGGCAGCTCGTCCTCAAGCTCCTCCAACTCTCCTTCGCGCGGATTCACCTCGTCTATGCGCGACAGAACAAACGTGGCCTCGTCAACCCTATCGGCAGCGTTCTTGCACATCTTCTGCACGCGGCTCAGCTCGGCCGCCGCATCACGAGCCTGCTTGAGCGCCTCTTGGTACGCCGCGAGCGCAGTGCCCACCTGCTCGCCTGCCCACGAGTCGAGCAAGTGCACGTGGCTCGCTTGCTGCAGGAGCCTCTGATGCTCGTGCTGGCCGCAGAGGTCTATGGTCGTACCCACCTTCTCGGCAAGCTCTCTCACCGACGCCATACGCCCGTTTATGGCAACCCGCCCGCGCCCGTCAGCCGCCACGCGCCTGCGCACCACCATGCCGTCCCGGTCGTCCTCGTCTACGTACAGACGACCCTCCACCACCAGGGCGTCCGCGCCTTCGCGAACCGCGCCGGCATCCGCGCGCTCTCCCATAAGCAGCTTTATGGATGACAAGAGCGCGCTCTTGCCCGCTCCCGTCTCTCCGGTGAGCACCGTGAGCCCTTCGGCAGGGCAGATCGTCGCATCGTGGATGAGGGCCACGTCTTGGACATGCAGCTCGTCGATCATTGCTTGTCCGCCTTTCCATAGAACACGCGCGACACAGACCCATAGAAGCTTTGCGCACGGTAGTCCAGAAGCAATATGTCGCCCCTGCCCCGCTTGCAGCTTACGCGTAGCGGGCGCAGCCCCGTACCCAAGGGCTGGCCATCGGCAAACACGCAAGCCTCGGCAGGCCGCTCACGGTCCACGCAAATCTCCACCACATCCGTTGGTGCCGTTAGGAACGCGCGCGCCATTATGGTGTGAGGGGCCACTGGCACGCACACCATGCCGCCGAACTCGGGGGTCACTATGGGTCCTCCCGCCGCAAGCGCATAGCCCGTGGAACCAGTTGCCGTCGAGACGATGAATCCGTCGCCACGCAGCGTGTCAATGTAGTTGCCCGACACGCTCACCGCAAAAGAGACCACGCCGCCCAAGGACCCATGGCTCAGCGCAAGGTCGTTGAGCGCCATGCAGCTCGTCTTGCGTGTTGAGCCGTCAGGCGCCTCAAACTCCGCATCCACCTGCAAGGTCGCACGGCGAGACACATGCAAATCGCCAGCAAGCGCATCGGATATGGTCTTAAAGAGGTTCTGGGGACCGGCGCACGTAAGGAAGCCCAGATGTCCGTACGAAATGCCCACGATGGGTATGCCGCTGTATCCCACCGTGCGCGCGGCGCGCAGCAGCGTGCCGTCCCCACCAAGGGATACGGCCAGGCAGCAATCGCTCAGGTCCACGTTTTGAGCCATCTGCAGGCGGTTGTAGGGGACCCAGATCACCTCCATGCCCTCAGACACCAGCCAAGACTCCACCCGCGCCGCGTCCTCCACGGCATCGGGCCGTTCGTAGTTTGGGACAACCAATACCTTCACTGCCATCACCCCGTCTCGTGGGCCTCCGCCCCCTTGCCGCATGCGGAAAGCCGCCCTAGCAGCAAGTACTCCTCATTTCCCTTTCGTCCCCTAATGGGAGAGGTGCAGCTTCCCTCAACCACGAAGCCGGCCTCCTCCAAACCTTTGGATACCCGCATGAGCGCCTCTGCGCGCACGGCGGCGTCTCGCACCACGCCCTTCTGGCCCACCTGCGAACGAGGCGCCTCAAACTGCGGCTTTACGAGCGTGAGGAACCAGCCCCCCGGGCGCAATAGCTCGCGCACGGCAGGCAGTATGGTGAGCACCGAGGTAAACGAGACGTCGCACACCGCCACATCCACCGGTCGTGCCAAGGGATGGGCGGGCAGGTCCACGACGTTTTTGCGCTCCACAAGGGTTACGCGCTCGTCTTGTCGCAGCGACCAGTCGAACTGCGCATATCCCACGTCCACGGCCAGCACCGAGGCCGCGCCATGCCTCAGCAGGCAGTCGGTAAAGCCGCCCGTGGAGCAGCCCACGTCCAAGCAGTCGCAGCCGCTTACGTCAAGGCCAAAGTGTTCGAGCCCATGGGCAAGCTTTATGCCGCCGCGGCTCACATAGGGAACATGTCCCCGCACATGCAGAAAAATGCCCTCGTCCACCTGCTCTCCGGGACTCTCGAGCCTACGGTTGGTGGTGGACACGTCGCCGGCAAGAACCGCACGCAGGGCGTCTTCCGCGTTGGAGAAGAAGCCCTGCTCAACGAGCTCGGCATCCAAGCGCCTGCGTCTATGACGCTGCTGCCTCTGACCCATTCGCATCCTCCTTGGCGGAGTTGCCCACGGCCTCCTCGGGCAGCACGGGTGCGGTGTCAACAAAGTCGACGGCCTTGGAACCAAGGGCTATGGCCTCGTCAAACAGGTCGAGGGAGCTTTCCAGCGGCAGGTCCTTGCGCCTTACCTCGGCCACGATCTGGTCCAGACGATCGGTTATCTGGCCAAAGGTGGTGTATGCCGAGGTGTCCACACGACGAGCCATAGCTAGTCCTCCGCGCCTTGCTGAGCGCAGGCAACGTCCACGACGTCCACGCCGTTCTCGATATCGGTCGCAACGCGGCCAAGAAGTCCGTTTACAAACCGCGAGGACTCGTCGGTGCCATAGGCCTTTGCGAGCTCCACCGACTCGTCGATGGTAATGGCTATGGCGACCTCGTCCACAAAGATCATCTCGTACAGCGCGAGGCGCAGCAGGTTGCGGTCAACCGCTGGCATCCTTGCAACCGTCCAGTTGGTTGAGGCACGCGATATTACGGCGTCAAGCTCCGCGCGCATGCCATCCGCACCTAACGCAAGGTACTCGGCGTACTCGTCCAGAGGCTCGGACTCGCCAGACGAAGCAGACGCATCGAGGGGGTCGCACTGGCCAATGGCATACGGACCCCTCAACACCTCAGAAACCGTCTGTCCCAGTGCCTCTGCCTGAAAGAGCAATTGCAGCGCTTGGCTGCGCGCGAGCGTGCGCCCGGCAAACTTATGTGTTGACAACCTTACTTACTCCTTGGGAAACACTAGATTGTCTATGCAGACGTCTACCCGGCCAACCGAGAAGCCCATCTGGCTGCTTACGGCCTCGGCAATGGCCGAGCGCACGTCTGCTGCCAGCTTGGTAAACGGATACCCATAGAACACCGACAGGCGCACCGACACGAGGAGCTTGTCGTCCTCTACGTCGGAGCTCACCGCGGGCTCGTTTGATGCGGACTTGGCGGTGAAGGCCGAAATGAGGCCGGAGGCAATGGCCTTGTCGCCAACGGAAGCCACGCCCTCAACGCGCTCGGCAGCCATGGCCACTATGGTCGACACCACGCCACGCGACACGCCTATACCAGAAATAACGAGTTCGCCGTCCATGAGACATCCTCTCCCTTGCGTTATACGCGAGATACAAACTTGCCCGTGCGGGTGTCCACCTTAACGCGCTCGCCCACGTTGAGGTACATGGGCACCTGGATGGTTGCGCCAGTCTCGATGACTGCGGGCTTGGTGCCACCCTGCACGGTGTCGCCCTTAAAGCCCGGATCGGTCTCGGTAATCTCCACCTCAATGAACATGGGAGGCTGCACGGCATACAAGACGTCGTTTGCATACTGGAGCAGGCAGACGTCGTTCTCCTTAAACCACTTGGCGTTGTCGCCAATGAGGTCGTTGCTCACCTCGATCTGCTCGTAGGTCTCCATGTCCATAAAGTAGTAGATGTCGCCGTCGTCATAGAGGTACTGCATCTCGCGCGTGCGCATGTTTACGCTCTCGAACTTTGCGGACTGCTGGAAGTTCTCCTCGTTTACGCGGCCAGTGCGGATGTTGCGATACTTGGTACGCACGTAGGTGTTGCCCTTGCCAGGCTTTACGTGCTGTGCCTCGAGGATAACGCAGTCGTTACCCTTTATGTTTACTCCAAGTCCTACCTTGAGGTCGGTGATGCCAAGTGTAGCCATGTGTGCCTTCTTTCCTTTGGGCCGCATGCGACCACTGATGTAACTTTGTCATTCTAGCAGATTAGCGTACTACACGCACACGAGGTCGTGCGTGGAGGTCGTAAAGGGCTCGAAGCCGGCCTCGGTCATTACGCCAAAGTCCTCAAGCCGGATTCCAAACTCCCCCGGCAGGTAGATGCCCGGCTCTATGGTAAAGACCGAGCCCACGTCGAGCCTGTCGGTTGAGGTGCGGCCCACGGAGGGGCGCTCGTGTATCTGAATGCCCACGCCGTGGCCAAGGCCATGGCTAAAGTAGTCGCCATAGCCGGCGTCAGCGATTATCTGTTGGGCCAGTTCGTGGAGGTTCTTTGCCAGCATGCCGGGCACAGCCGCCTGCGCACATTGCTCGTGAGCGAGCCTCACCACGTCATACACCTCGCGCTGCTTGGCGCTGGGCTTGCCTACGCACACCGTGCGGGTCATGTCAGAATGATAGTCGCCGTACAATGCGCCATAGTCCAAAACAATGAGGTCGCCCGTGCCGACCACCCGCGACCCCGGCCTTGCATGTGGGTTTGCGCCGTTGGGCCCAGACGCCACGATGGAATCGAACGAGAGCCCCTCTGCGCCGTTTGAGAGCATGTAGCCCTCAAGTTCCGCCCGTATCTGCAGCTCGGTAAGACCGGGACGAATAAACGCGCACATGTGGTCGAAGGCGGCATCGGTTATGCGCTGCGCATGGCGCATGAGCCCCATCTCCTCCTCGTCCTTAAGCAGGCGAAGGACAGGCAAGTCGCCATGTAGGCGAGGCATCATGCACGCGCAGGACCTCTTGTTAAGCTCCGCCTCAAGGTCCTCATAGAACCCAAGGGTCATGGTGTCCTCCACGGCAACCACCCGTGCGCGCCGCTCCTGCACGCGTGCGGCGACCCATGCGGGATGTGCCACAAACTCCATGTCCACCTCCCACGAGGCGGCGTCGCCCATCTGTGCCAAGAACGAGTGATAATAGCGCGAGTCGGTGTGCAGCCACGCGCCGTCTGCCGTAACGAACGCCGTGTGCGCCGACTCGTCGTCTAGCACGCGGCTTGCCCCCGTGAGCCAACGGATGTCGGGGTTGCTCCGCACCACGATAGCGTCGTACCCGCGTTCCCCCATTAGGTTGCGCAACTGTTCCATGCGGCCTCTAAGGGCACGGCATGCCTCGTCTCTTTCCATCGCTTCCCTCCAAAGTTGGTGCCGCACCGCTCCCAGAGGGGTGTGCCACCGCCATCGTTACCGTCTATACGGCGTGAGCCGAACACCATGCGCAGGCATGCTCGTACAACATGTCGTCGTCTACCGTCGCAATCCTTACCCGGCCAATCGACAAGGGCAAGAGGAGCATAAAGCGATTCGTGCGCGCAAACCGCTCCTCCTTGAGCGCGGCGACGAGCGCCTGGGGATCCACGTCGCAGGTTGGAACACCTATGCCAAGTGCCTGAAGAAGCTCGTCCTGCGCAAGCATGTCGTCCATGCTGAGCTTGCCCATGGCAACCGAGAGCCGGGCCGTAAACCTCATTCCCTCGGCCACGAGCAAGGAGTATGGGGCCTGTTGCAAAACGAGGCGCCGCAAGGCCCTGGCCACATCCTGGCCGTAGCCAACCGACTGCCTGGTGGCCACGGCTGAGGATGATATTGCCTGGCCGCGTGCCTTGGCCGTAGCCAGGAGCTGCTTGGTAAACAAGCCCTCGTCGCCAGCCATCATGGCGTCGGCACGGTCCCACAACTCCGAAAACGCCCGCTCGGAGCTCGCCATGGCAGTGGCAACCATAAGCACGCGTGCATAGACGGACTCCTCGCCCTGATGAGGCGTAATCGCCAAGTCGTAATCCAAAAGCACGTGGCGCGCATGGGCCCTTACGCTTACCAGCTCGTCGCGATTACCAACGTCTAGACCCCTGGGAACGAGCACGCCCTCCAAAAACGCCACCTCGCTCGTGGGAATCGCAACGAGCGACATCCCCCCACACCAAGAGGCGCATACGTAGGCCGCAAGAGAGAGTATGTCCGCATCTCCCAGCGCGCAGCACAAATCGTCGCTCGTCGCATGTGCTTGTGCGAGGGCCTCAAACAAGCTGGTTGCCTCCGCAAGGGAGCGCGCGGTGCCTTGGACCTGGTAGAAGACGGCCGCAAATCCCGCGTCTACCACTTGCCTGCGCAGGCGTTCAACAAGCTCCTCATCGGTATTGGGACCATGCACCACCACACACAGGCGCGGTGTGCCCACCGAGCCTGCAAAGAGCTTTGATGCTTGCTCCATGGCGTCGAACCCCGACCGGACGTCGCACGAGCTCCCCATAAGGGGTATCCACTGCCTCGAAAGCGCCATCGTAGGTTTGCTCATAGCAAGCCCTCCTCCCAAAGCAGCCTGCCGGCATCCTCCGCCACCTGCCCAAAGCTCTTGTCACGAATGTTGATAACGTAGTCGGCGGACTGTATGAACAGGGGGCGCCTGCGCCTGTACAGCTCCTCCACGTGATCCAGGCAGAGGTCGGGCCTCTTCTCGGGGTGTTGGATCTGCCTTAGGGAGTCAGAGAGGTCGCCGTCCAAGAACACGACCACGCCCATCTTGTGCATGAGCTCACAGTTGTGCTCGCACTCAACGATGCCGCCACCGCAGCTTACCAAAAGCGACTTCTCGGCCTGAAGGCGCTCCAGCACCTGGGTCTCTATGCGCCTAAAGGTCTCCTCGCCATCCTGCTCGAAGCACTCGCGCACCGTCTTGCGCATAATGCGCTCGGCCATTCTATCGGTGTCTACGTAGGTACGCCTATAGAGCCTCCCTAGGTTGCGCGCAAGCGTTGATTTGCCCGCCCCAAGAAAGCCCACAAAAAAGATGTGGTCGCACCCCTCATGGGTAATGTATCCGTCTTTGGTTTGCAAGGGAATCTCCCCGTTCGTGTTTTACGGGAACGATTCTACCATCTTTGTGGGTGCCGTGCGTGCAAAGACCGTGTACCGCAGAGGCGCCTATTCCTCTCCCTCATAGCTCACGTTGCTAAGGAACAGGTTCTCAAACTTGCGAAAGAATTGCGTGTACCACAGGTCCTTGGTGCACTGCGGCTTGACCAGTATGGTCTTTACGCCCGCCAGGTTTCCGGCCATCACGTCGGTAAACAGCTGGTCGCCCACAAGGACCGCTTGCTCTTTTGATGCCCCCATGTGCGAAAGCGCCACATGTACGGCAACAGGCGCGGGCTTCATGGCATGGTGCACCACGTGGACGCCCAGGTCCTTGGCAGACTCACACACCGCCTTGGTATGAAAGTTGTTCGACACCATACACACCACGATACCCGCAGAAGCAAGGTCGTTGAGCCACGACCGCACCTGAGGTGGCGCCACTTTGGTATCCCTTGGCACCAGCGTGTTGTCGCGATCCACCAACACGCACCTTATGCCCGCGTCGCACAGATCGTCCACGTCAATAAGGTCGACCGAAGCTACGTATCGGTTTGCGCTAAAGAACCTCATTCGCCTCAGTCCTCCTTTGTCTTGGTGTCACCAGCCATCTCGGCAAGGGCGGCCGCGTATGCCTCGTCATGCTCCTCATAGGTCTCGGAGAAGGTATGATTGGAGTAGTCCCCTTCTTCAATAATAAAGAAATAGTAGTAGTTGGTATCAGCTGGTTCGACCGCAGCCTCGATCGCCCATTGGCTTGGTGAGCAGATGGGCGTGGGCGGCAGTCCCTGATACAGATACGTGTTATAGGGGCTGTCCGTCTTTAGGTCGTCGGCATCCACGGCGCCACCGGTAACATATCCCATGGTGGCGTCGCTTTCCAATGCCTTGCCTATGCTCAGGCGGTTATAGAACACGGACGAGACCTTAGGCCTGTCGTCTTCGTTGATCGCTTCCTTCTCTATTATGGATGCGATCTTTAGGATGTCGTAGTCGTTTACCTTGAGGTTGTATTGGCTGGCGATGTGCGACTTGGCCTCAGTAAAGTCCAGGTCGGCAACCTCGCTCTGATACTGCGATAGCATGAGGCGTATCACCGTGTCCGCGGTGACTTCCTTTCCCGAAAGGTCGTAGGTCTTGGGATAGAGGTATCCCTCAAGCGTCCCCTTGCTCTTTGCGGCGAGCTCAAGGAACGGGTAGTCATCCACATAGTTGGCGGCCTTTGCCTGCTTTATAAACTCCTTGGCAGGAATGCCCAGCGACTCCTCCACGAGCTTTGCGGTCTTCTTTAGCGTAAGGCCTTCGGGTACCTGGAGCTGCCCCTCGCTGGAGTTGGGGCCTTTTACCAGCTGCGCAACCACGTCGCTGGGGTCGCTTCCCGTCACAAACGTGTAGGTTCCGCACCTCAGGCTCTGGTCGGCGTTTTGCTGCTGCACCGCCTTGCGGAAGTCCTTCGAGCTGTGAATGACTCCTGCATCGAGGAGCTCCTGTATGATGGCCGTTCCCGATGACCCCTCCGGTATGACGACGGTGACCTGCTGGCCGTCCTCCACCCTAGCTCCTTCGTAGGGATGCAGGATGTTCATTACCAAATACACGCCGCCCGCGCCTAGCGCACCAACAAGCAGCAGTATTATGAGCATGCCCCAAACGGGAAAGCGCTTCTTTTGTGGCTTTGCATGCCTGGCTGCATGCGCGGGCTGGTGCCGCTTGTGTCCTCGCCGCGGCGTGTTGGAGCGATAGCCTGAGCCATTGCCATCAGACGTGTAGGCGCGCTGCGGCTGGTTGGCGCCAGTTCTGTTGAGCTCGCCGGTACGACTCGCATCGTTCTTGCGAGAAGGGCGTGGCGCACCTTCTCGGCGAGCCCGCTTTTGCCTAGTACCAGACTCGGAGGGACGTCCTCCCGAATACTGTGTATTGGCCATAGGTGACCTTTCAATTCGTGTTGGCATCGAGCCACGTTTGCAAGAACAGCGAGGCAGCAATCATGTCGACTTTGCCTCGCATACGCTTTTCGTTCATGCCTTGCCTTCGTAGAATACGCTTAGCTTCTGCAGAAGACAGCCTTTCGTCCACAAATTCCAAAGGAATACCGCAAGAAAGGGAGATTTTGCTTGCGATTTCTTTTACGTGCTGTGCCTGAGGCCCCACTTCGCCCGCCATTGTCATGGGCAAACCGCATACCAGGAGCTCTGGCTCGTAGTCCTCTAGCAGCATGCGCCAGGTGCGAGCGTTGCCCACGACCTCGGGGGTTGGCAACACGCGCACCGGCGAGGCAACCGTACCCGTAGCGTCGCTTGCCGCTATTCCCGTACGCACATCGCCAATGTCTAAGGCAAGAACCCGCATACAAGTCCCTTCAACCATGTTGCGGGTGGCACACCGTTTCCCAAAAACAGGTGTGCCACCCGCAACGCTGGCTAGGCTCCCAAAAGCTCCTTCGCCTTGTTGAGCGCGTCGTCCACGGCCGCCGCGTCGCGGCCACCGGCCTGGGCCATGGTGGGCCTTCCGCCTCCACGGCCTCCCACCAAAGGCGCTATCTGACGAATGACGTCGCCGGCCGCAAATCCTGCCTCCACCGCAGGGTCGGTACCGGCGGCAAGAAGGGCCACCTTTCCGTCCTCCCCCACCGAGGCGAGGACGCAGGCGCACGCCATGCCAAGCTTGTCGCGCACGGTATCCCATGCGTTTCGTAGCTCCTTGCCACTCACGCCGTCCAGACGCGCGGCAACGAACTTGTATCCGTCCATGTCCATTGCGCCTGCCACGGCATCGGCCAGCTTGTTGGAAGAACCGCCGGCCAAGGCTGCCTGGAGTTTCTTCTGGACGTCTCGTGCCTCGCGCTGAACCTGCTCTACGCGCAACGCCAGGTCGGCGGGACGGCACTTCAGGCCTGCGGCGACGGTGTCCAGCAAGGCCAGGCGCTCGTCCACATACGCAATGGCACCAGCCGAGGTGACTGCCTCGATGCGTCGGGCGTTGGCGCCAACCGACCCTTCCGAGACGATCTTGAACATGCCTATCTCTGCCGTGTTGCGCGCATGCGTTCCGCCGCAGAGCTCACGGCTAAACGGCTCGCTTGAGTCTCCCGTAGAGACCACGCGCACCACGTCGCCGTACTTCTCGCCAAAGAGCGCCACGGCACCCGAGGCCTTGGCCTCCTCGATGCCCATGACCTTGGTGACGATGGGCTCCGCCGCAAACACCTCTGCGTTCACAAGCCCCTCAATACGCTCCAGCTCCTCTTTTGTGAGCGCCTCAAAGTGGGTAAAGTCAAAGCGCAGGCGCTCGGCCGAGACCATGGAGCCCGCCTGGCTCACGTGCTCTCCCAGCACCAGCTTGAGTGCGGCGTCAAGAAGATGCGTTGCGGTGTGGTTGCGCCGGATCAGCTCGCGACGACCGTGGTCGATGACGGCATCCACCGTCTGTCCCACGTACAGGGCGCCTTCCTGCACCTCGCCAACATGGGCATAGAGGTCGCCCTCGCGATGCTTGGTGTCGGTTACCCTAACCCCTGCGCCGTTGCCGCCCAAGAAGCCGGTGTCGCCCACCTGGCCGCCCATCTCGGCATAGAACGGCGTGCGGTCGAGCACGACCTCCACCGTTTGGCCCGCCTGGGCCTGGGCAACCGACTCGCCCTCAAGCACGATGGCAAGCACCGTTGCACCTTGCACCTGGTCGGCGTCGTATCCGCAGAACTCGGTGGCGACGAGCTCGTCGGACAGCGCCGTCCAAACGTTGTTGAACTTGCCCCAGGCGTCACGGTTGGCAGCGGCACGCGCACGCTCGCGCTGGTCCGCCATGGCGGCGTCGAAGGCATCCATCGCAATTTTGTGACCGCGCACCTCGCAGATCTCGCGCGTGAGGTCGATGGGGAAGCCATAGGTGTCGTGCAGGGTGAAGGCAACCTCACCCGGGAGGTCCTTACCCTCCTCAAGCTTCTTTAGCTCTGCGTCTAGAAGCGCCTCGCCCTTGTCGAGCGTAGCGTTAAAGCGCTCCTCCTCCGCCGCTATGATGCCGTCTATAAGCGCGGCGTTGTCCACCAGTGCGGGATACACGTCGCCCATGATGGAGCGCACCTCCGCCGCGTACTTGGTGAGGAACGCGCCATCGATGCCCAGGAGGCGTCCGTGATAGACGGCACGACGCAGGAGGCGGCGAAGGATGTAGCCACGTCCCTCGTTGGAGGGCAGGATGCCGTCGCCAATCATAAAGGTCACAGCGCGGGAGTGGTCGGCAATGATGCGCAGGCTGCGATCGGCGCCACCCGCCGTGCCACCGTAGGTCTTGCCGCTGAGCTTCTCGCCCACGGCAAGGAGGCTACGCAGGACGTCGCCCTCGTAGTTGGAGTGCTGGCCCTGCATGATGGCCGCGATGCGCTCCAGACCCATGCCGGTGTCGATGTTCTTGTGCGGGAGGTCGGGCATGGAGCCGTCCTCCTGGCGGTCGTACTGGGTGAACACAAGGTTCCAGAACTCAAGGTAACGGTCGCAGTCGCAACCGGGGGCGCAGTCGGGACTTCCGCAGCCAAACTCCTCGCCCTGGTCGAAGTAGATCTCGGAGCAGGGGCCGCAAGGACCGGTGGGGCCGGCCGCCCAGAAGTTGTCCTCCTCGCCCAAGCGGTTTATGTGAGTGCCGTCGGCACCATACTTCTGCCACAGCTCGATGGACTCGTCGTCGTCGGTGAACACGGTAAAGTAAAGGCGATCCATGGGAAGACCCAGATGCTCGGGCGCCGTGCAGAACTCTATGGCCGCAGCGATGGCCTGCTCCTTGGAGAACCCGCCAAAGGCAAAGTTGCCCAGCATCTCAAAGAACGAGAGGTGACGGGAGTCGCCAATGTTGTCGATGTCGTTGGTGCGCAGGCACTTTTGGCAGGAGCAGGCACCAACCTCATGCATGGTCTTTAGACCCTGGTAATACTCCTTAAACTGGTTCATACCTGCGTTGGCAAGAAGCAGGGAGGGGTCGTCGGGAATGAGCGAGGAAGAGGGATACCGCTTGCATCCCTTGCTCTGGAAGAACTCCAAGAAGTCCTCGCGAATTTGCGCGGTAGTCAGGTACTTAATGTCGGCGCTCATGCCTCACCTCGTGTTTCGAAACGTAAGAACTGGCATATTGTAGCAGTATTGCCAAAAAAGGCGATGCTCACAAAGACAGTGGAACACCGTTTCCAAGAAACGGTGTTCCACCTTTGATTTACATGGACCCGCCTGCGGGGCCGATCTTGTCGTGAATGCGCGAGAGCGTACGACGCAAGAGACGCGACACCTGCACCTGCGAGATGCCCATCTTCTCCGCGATCTCGGACTGCGTGAGGCCCTCCTCAAAGCGCATGCGAATGATATCCTTCTCCCTACCCGAGAAGTCCTGGATTATGGCCTCCAACACCATGCGGTCGTCCGATGCGTTGAGGTCGTCATCCTCCGATGCATACTGGTCTAGGACAGAGGGCGTCTCGTCATCGTCGCCACCGCCCTCAAGCGGAACTGAGGAGTACGCGCTGGAGGACTCCATGGCCTCAAGCACCTCGTCCACGCTCACGCCCACGCGCTCGGCAATCTCGGCCACGGAAGGTGAGCGGTGCAGCTCGCAGGTGAGCTCGTCGGTCGCCTGCGACACCTTGGTGGAGAGCTCCTGCAAGCGCCTGGGAACGCGCACGGACCAGCCCTTGTCCCTAAAGTGACGCTTGATCTCGCCCATGATGGTTGGCGTCGCATAGGTGGTGAACTCGAGCCCGCGACTAGGATCAAACCGGTCAATGGCCTTTATGAGGCCAATGGTACCCACTTGCACGAGGTCTTCCAGCTGCTCTCCCCTGTTGAGGAACTTCGACGCAAGGTAGCGCACCAGGTTGAGGTGATTCACCACCAGCTGGTTTCGGGCGTCCTCATCGTGCTCTTCCTTAAGCCTGCGGAACAGCTCGCGGGTTATGGACTTGTCCCATGCGTTCTTTCCACGAGGCGTGCGGAGGCGCGGCGTCTTTGCGGCGGCAGCGCTATGCGTCATGTACCACACCTACCAGTTTGGTAACATGGAGTTCCGACGAATCCTGTAGTATTTGATACTCATCGCTCACTGCCGAGAGAAGCAGTTCGGCCATGCTTATCTGCTCCGCTATTTCCTCGTTCTCAGAGGGCAGCACGTCCCCAAGCAAGAAGACCATGCTCAGCGAGTCTGCAGAGACGTTAAACGTTACCTCGCAGGCATGCGGGCGCGTGGCGCAAGCATACACGAACGCCTCCTCCGCCGCCATGCGCGCATCCTCCACCTCGTCAACGTTCATGGAACAAAGAACCGCGAGGTTTGCCGCCATCATGCGAACTGACCGCGCATACTCTGGCTCGGCCGGCACGCTCAGTCGAATAACGGAGTCTGCCATGTTTACCTACTCACCCTCGGTTTCGGACCCATATATGTAGTAAGACTTGCGCTCCGGGGCCTCGTCTGCCGCATCCGTCTGAGGTACGGCGACCTCGTCCTGCGTGGGCTCTGCGGCCACCTCGTCAGAGGAGGCAGACTTCTTGGGAAGCTTGTGGTGGCGCGACTTGCCCTTTCCGCCACTGGTGAACTTGCCAACCACGCCGGCCACGCCGCTCACGGCGCTGTTTGCCGCCTTAGATACGGTTGAGGTCACGTTTGTGGCAGTGTCCGTAACAGATGATACATCCACAAGGATGTCGTTAACCGAGGCAAGGTCTACCGTAACCACGTCCATGGCCGTGGTCGCCTTCTCCATAAGGGGCGTGGCCTGCTTGACGGCAGGCTCAAGGTCGGTGACCATGCCATCCACCTTTTGCAAGATGGGCTGCACCTGGCCTATAGTCTCGTTTGCGTTGGCGGTTATGTCCGACACCTGCTTGGTAAGCTCGTCTACGGTGTCGCGCGCCTTCCGTATTGTGAGGGCAAGCTCAACGACCGCCCAGATTCCAACTCCGGCAAGAAGCACGAGCGCAATGCGTAGGACATTCATTTTTTATCCGTGCCTTTCTTCACAAGAATAATGTTACTGACACTATAACGTAAAGCGTCCGCTATGTCTTGGGAGCTTTTGCGGTATTGCCCGCGTGCGGCACGCCCTTAACCGGTAAAAGCGTGTTCCGGGCATTGCGCTATGCCTCGCCAGCGCGGTCGCGCGCCGTGGCGTCCACGCGCCATGCCTCCCAACCGCGAGGACCGGGCGTATAGAACGCGCCTCGCTCCAGCCCGTCAGGAAGGTATTGCTGTTGTACCCAGCCCGCAGGATAGTTATGCGGATACAGATACGCCCCGTAATCCTTTGAGCCGGGCCTGTGGCGATCCCTCAGGTGGTTGGGGACCTCGCGCCTTGGACCGGAGCGCACCTCTGCCAGCGCGGCGTCTATGCCAGCCTCCGCCGCGTTGCTCTTTGGCGCGAGGCTGAGGTAGATGGCTGCCTGTGCAAGGTTGATCCTGCACTCCGGATACCCAATGACCTCAGCGGAGCGAAAGGCCGCCTCCGCCACGAGCAAGGCCTGGGGATCGGCGTTGCCCACGTCCTCAGACGCAGCAATCATCATGCGCCTTGCTATAAACTTGGGATCCTCCCCTGCGTCGATCATGCGCGCAAGCCAATAGAGTGCGGCGTCTGGGTCGGAACCGCGCATGGACTTTATGAACGCGGAGATTATGTCGTAATGCATGTCCCCGCTCTTGTCGTAGGCAAGGCCATGGCGCGGATTGGCCTCCCGAACGTGCTCGAGCGTTATGGGCACGGGACCTGCCTGCGCCTGTGCGTCTTGTGCCTCTGCGCCCGTGGGCAGGGCCATCTGGCTTGCCAGTTCCAGCGAGGTAAGTGCTGCGCGCGCATCCCCGCCAGCCATGAGGACTATCTCGTCCAAGGCGTCATCTTGGAGCGCAAAAGCCCCACGAAGACCCTGGTCGCTTTCGAGCGCCCGACGAACCAGCGTGCGAATGTCATCATCCCCAAGGGGTACGAGCTCTATTATCCTGGAGCGCGAGTTGAGAGCGGAGTTCACCTCAAAATAGGGGTTCTCGGTCGTGGCCCCAATGAGGATTACCGTGCGGTTCTCCACCGCATGCAGAAGCGCATCTTGCTGCGAACGGTTAAAGCGATGAATCTCGTCCACAAACAGGATGGTGCGCCTACCCATGGCCAGCAGGCGCGAGTCGGCGGCCTCTATCTCGCGACGGAGGTCCTTAACGGTGCCGGTAATCGCGGAGACTTCCACAAACTCCGCGTGCGTGGTGTGGGCTATGATGCGCGCCAGCGTGGTCTTGCCCGTGCCCGCCGGCCCATACAGGATGATGGACGAGAGGGCGTCGTGCTCGATGGCAACCCTGAGCCAAGACTTGGGGCCCACTGCCTTCTGCTGCCCCACGTACCCGTCGAGCGTCTGAGGACGCATGCGAGCCGCGAGCGGTGCGTTTTGGTTGCGTAGGTTTTGCTCTATGCTTGAGAATAACGTATCCATGCGAACAATTGTACCATATTGTTCGTAGCGACGCATGCCTTTGCGAACTTTCCACACATTGAAACCGAGCAACGGGCAGGACGTACGAACGAGGCCGTTACGTCACCGTGGGGATCCTTTGATATCGTAAACGACGGGAATTTGGGGAGACACTTGCCGGGATTGAGGCCTGTGGCGTTGGGTTTGCTGGCTTTTGGAGCTGTGGCGCGGCGTTTGCCGGGATTGAGGGCTGTGGCACTACAACAGAGCCACAGGTTTGAATCCCAGCAAAACAAGCGCCACTGGTCCCAATCTCAGCAAACCGATTGCCACAGCTTGCGATCCCAGCAAACGCTACGCCATAGGTTCCGATTCCAGCAAACGCGCCCGCGTTTCGCGCGAGCGGAACTGCCGCCCCCGCGCGGTTTCTCCCGTATCAGGCGGTCCATCCGGTTCATTCGTACGTCCTAAGCAAAGGGGGAGTATCCCCATCGCTCGGTGCTTTTGCGCTATCATCGCATGCGTATAGGCGCGTTACGGTTTCCACACAGTCGGGAGTTTGCCATGGCAGAGACGGAGAGCAGCCATCCCCTCATGATGATGTCCTCGCGATTCGTACGGCAGGTACGAGAGGGATACGACGCAGGAATTCGCTATTGCTTCATCCTCGGTGCCGGGGCATCCGTGTCCTCGGGCATACCGCTGGGCACGACACTCATACGGCAATGGCGCGAATACCTACTCGAACAAGAAAGAAGAACGCCGGGGTTTATAAGGGACTGCGCAAGCGAATACGTTGACTGGAACTACGAGGAGGACGTCAAGCCCCTCTTTTCCAAAGAATACGAGGTCAAGAGCGAGGACTACTTCAAGTTCTACGATTTAAGGTTTGCGGGAATGCCCGTTCAGGCATATTCGTTCTTGCAAGGACTCATGGAGCGCGCAAGGGCAAGCTATGGTTATCACGCTCTGGCAATCCTTCTTAACGAGACCAAGAATCGCCTGGTCATTACCACCAACTTCGACTCGCTCGTGGAAGACACGCTCTCGCTTTACAACGCGAAGCATCCACTCGTCGTTGGCCACGAGAGCCTTGCTCCTTTTATGGAGTCAGTCGAAAACAAGGGGCGAACCATCATCGCCAAGGTTCATCGAGACTTGCTGCTTCATCCACAAAACCGTAAGGAAGAGATGGACAAACTCGACGAACGCTGGGAGCGAGCCCTAAAGAACGCTCTGAGCGGCGTCACTCCCATCGTGATTGGCTATGCCGGTGGCGACCATACGCTCATGAGTCTGCTTACCAAGATGGACCTTGGGACCATATACTGGTGCACGCTCGATGAAAGTGAAGAGAACGTTGACGACCGGATACTCAAGCTGCTTCGAAAACAGAAGAATGGCCGACTGGTTCCCATTAAAGGCTTTGACGAAATCATGTATGAGCTGTTCAGTTCCTTCTCAAACATAGCTGGGTTCAAAGACTCCGACAAATGGATGGGCACACGAGTCAACGAGAGCATAAAGTATCACAACA
>JAUMWL010000212.1 GCA_030529665.1 Coriobacteriales bacterium | reverse complement strand
CATTATCTGCACGTACTTGCGCAGGACGTGGACAGCAACAACAGAGGCACGACCTTTGGATGCGCCTACGCGGCGAGCACGGTCTTCTCATGGCTGTTCTCGCTCCCAAACAACGGGGCCTTGCTGCACGGCATGCCGGCATTGGCGCTCTGCGCAATCTTGGCCATTCCCGCCGCATTTCTTGTTTCGCGCCCCGGCACAACGCACACGAGCGAATCGGATGACGCCAACAGGGACGACAAGACCCCCGACCACAGAATCGCCCTGCTGGCATGCGGCACCGTCCTGCTCGCCAGCCTGGTAAAGAACGCGGGATACAGTTTTCCCATAGCAGACCTCAACAACGGCGTGGGCCTGGAGCAGCTGCGCCTGCTCTATGGGCTGGGCCTTTGTGCCGCGGGCTTTGTGAGCGACAAAGGACGCCCCTATGGGCTGCTCTGCTGCATGACCGCCCTCGTCACCCCGTTTCTTATGCTCTCGCTCCAGGGAATGGATGCATCGAGCGCGCTGTTGTGGGCCGTGGACTACCTGCTCTTTGGCTTCTTTACGGTCTTTCGCGTGCTGATTATCGTAGACATCGCAAGCGATGCGAAGAAGGGCTACCTGGCCGGAGCGGGCATGTTCTTTGGTCGCATAGGGGATGCGCTGGGCACTGCGCTGTGCCTTGTGCTTGCCTTTGCGCCGCTGGTTCTGGTGTGCGTGACCTCCGCGCTCTTTGCACTCACAACGGCGGCGTTCTTTTTGCTCTACCAGCGTCTTTATGCCAATCCGCCGATGGCAGAGCCGGAACCAGAACCAGAGCCGGAGCTGAGCGAACAGGAGGTGTTTGACCGCTTTGCCACGCTCCACGACCTGTCCATGCGCGAACAAGAGGTGCTCCAGCTCGTGCTCGACAAAAAGAGCAACTCCCAGATTGCGTCGGAGCTCTATGTTTCCGAGAGCACCGTAAAGTTTCATGTGCGCAACCTGCTGCGAAAGACCGGCTGCAAGAACCGCCTAGAGGTTATGCGACTGTACTCCGAGCTGCGCGACAGCTAGAACTGGCAAGCGATGGGGAGTATCCCCATCGCTTGAGGGACGGTATCCCAGGCGACCGGTCACAACGCGGCCACAAAGCGAGCCTGCGCGGCGCGCCCGGCATCGTCCCACTTAAACACGCCCGCGTCCTCCAGCACCGTACCAAATACACGGCCAATCTCGTCGCGTGTAAGGCGGCCCGCATCCAGCTCCGCCTCCAGTCGTGGCGGCAGAATGGCAAGCCCCATTACCTCAATAAGCCCGATGTTCTCCTTCTTTACGTGCCACTTGTCCTCGTGCGGATGAAACACGCCCAAGGGATGCTCGGCGCTCGTTATGTTGCAGCGAAGAGCGAGGTCCATCTCGTACTCCTCGCCACGCCGCCTACAGATGGGGGTTGCGGTGTTGTGGCGCGTACCGTCCGGGTCGTGACTCAGCACGCCCACCTCCGGCGCATCCCAGTCTTGCCACGTGGCTCGTACGTGCTCGGCCGCCTCTAGCAGGGCTGCGCGGTTTGCCGAGCGCAGGCGAACAACCGAGAGGGGCCATTCCAGCACGCAACACGACACCTCGGAATGCCCGCTCATAACAAAGGCGTCCAGCTCGCGGGCATTGTCCATGGGAAACACGTGACGCCCGCCCTGAAAGTGATCGTGCGACAAGATCGACCCACCCACTATGGGCAGATCGGCGTTTGAGCCAATAAAGTAGTGCGGGAACTCGTCCACAAACTCAAGTAGGCACTCAAATGCGGCGCGGTCCACGTGCATGGGCCGGTGCTCTGCGCTCATGGCGATGCAATGCTCGCGGAAGTAGGCGTAGGGACTGTATTGGAAGCCCCAACGCTCGCCGCCTAGGCAAAGGGGAACGATACGCAGGTTTTGTCGTGCGGGATGCCCGCCACCCACGGCGGCCGGACGTCCCGAGTAGCCCTCGTTCTGCACGCAGAGCTGACAGGCAGGATACGCCTCCCCCTTTGGCGCTGCGCCGGCAGCGGCTATGTCTCGCGGGTCCTTCTCGGGCTTGGACTTGTTTATGGTTATCTGCAGCTCGCCCCAACGCGTAGCCACGGCCCACTCCAAGTTGCGCGCAATGGCCGACTTGCGCACGTAGTTTAGGTCGCAGCACAGCTGGTAGAACCAGTCGGTGGCGGCACGCGGGCCGCCCTTGGCACGCAGGCGACCAAACGTGCGCGCAATGCTGGAAGGCCGTGGCGTAAGCACACCCATTACGCGCATGGCCGCTCGATCCATACCGGTGACAGACTCCTCCACCAGTCCGCTTGCCACAGCAGCCCGCGCAAGTGCGTCAAGCGCGGAGTCGAGGTCAAACTCGTCTTTGGGCACGTCGCATCGCGCGGGGCCATAGAGCCCCACGACATCAAGCACGCAGTTGTAGGCCCAATTGGCATCAACCTCGTCTATGATGTCCAGCCGCGCGGCATGCCCCACCAGCCACGATGCCGCCCGGGTAGCCATTGCGTCCGCTACAGCCATTGTGCCCGCGCTCCCTCGTGGTCTATGTTGCATACGATACACGAACCCTTGCCCAGCGCTGCGTCCATGCCGGCCACAAACGCGTCGATCTTATCCGCAGGCACAAACGCCTGAATGGTCCCCCCAAAGCCGCCGCCATGTATGCGACAAGCACCTTCCGGCAGCAGCTCGTCGGCAAGCGCCAAGGCCACCATGGCGGGCTGCTCACTTGCGCCGGCGACGGACACGTTTTGCAAATACATTGCCGAACTTGCGCCAGACATCCTGGTAAGCGCTAGAAACGCCTGCATGTCTCCCTTGCAGAGGGCGTCCATGCGCTCCTTTACCAGTCGCTGCTCTTTGTAATAGTGCAGGGTGCGCAGCACGGGCCTGTCGCCATGTGTCGTACGCAGGGCGCCGACACGCTCAATGACGGATTCCTCGCCCAGCTCTGCCAGACGCTCCTTACCAAACGCACGGGCTACCGCCTGCATCTCGCCGGGCACGGCGGCGTAGTCGCCTATGAGGGCCGCATGGTCGGCGCCTACCGCAACGAGGCAGATGGCGTAGCCGTTGGCGGCAAAGTCAAAGTCGAGCCGCGTGGCCTTTAGCTCACGGGGGTCAAAGAAGTCCATGTATTGGATGCCGCCCAGCGCAACCGACGCCTGGTCCATGAGCCCGCACGGCTTGCCAAACCATTGCCGCTCGGCACGTTGGGCCATGAGGGCCAGCTCGTGAGCGGGAATCTTGCCCTGCGCCCATAGCTGATTCATGGCTTGTCCCAGCTCCAGCTCAAACGCGGCGGAGCTAGAGAGGCCCGAGCCTCCCAGCACGTCGCTGCGCAGCGCGGCGTCAAAGCCACGGGGCGCGTAGCCACGATCCGCAAACTGCGCCGCCATGCCGCGCACCAGCGACGCCGTTGTGCCATGCTCTTCTGGGCGCGCGTCAAGGTCGGTGGCGTCAACCTCCACAAGACCATAGCCCTCGCTCTGCACCACCATTACGCCGGCGTCATTGGCCGAGAAGATCCCCTCCACGTAGCGGTCCACCGCTCCGGCAATTACGCAGCCGCCCTCGTGGTCGGTGTGGTTGCCCGCAATCTCCGTGCGCCCCGGCGACAATACCAGCAAGAGCCTGCGGTCTTGCGCATTGCCATACATGTTCTCAAACGTCCGCCTGAGCTTGTCGATCTTTACTGCATCCATTTGCGGCTTCCTCCCTCGCTCGCGTATATCCGCCTCTAGGGTAGCACGATGCGCGGCACCTCCGCTTGCCATCCCGCCGCGCGGCGCGTCCTTTTTCGTGGCACGCCCGTCGCCGATTGTGATTCCTTCAGGATGTGGTTTGCGACGTTTTTGGGCCAGCTTTTGGCGGATTAGGGCCAGACCCCAATCCGCCACAGTCGCGCGCGTGCTGTGATCGCGAGCTGTGTGGGTGACGCGGGACGATACGTGCTGTAATCACGAGCTGTGTGGGTCGTTTCCGGCCTTGCGTGCTGACTTCTGGAGCTGTGTGGGTGGGCTAGCCACACAGCTCAAAAAGACAGCACGCCTCCGGGCGCG
>JAUMWL010000067.1 GCA_030529665.1 Coriobacteriales bacterium | reverse complement strand
AAGTTACGGTCCCTCACCTGCGATTATGCAGGGAGGGGCTTTTGCCATTCAGGACTTGCACACCAAATGTATCCCAAGCATCAACAAGCTGGACTTTTAAGCTCGCTTCTTGCATTGGAAATCAAACATGCCACAAAGAAACGCCGAACAATTCCTCGGCATCATTTCGAGAAGACAGCGATGTTGACGTCGTCGTGCTGCTCGACGCAGTGACGCAGAAGACCTTGCACGCTACCGCACGCTCGTCGAGTCGATGCCGCACAGCCAGCTTGCCTGCGGCTTCATCGGCTCCGCTGACGTGCTCGCGTCGTGGCCGAGGCATGAGTTGTTCCAGTTCTACAACGACACCGTGCCGATTTGCGGGGAGCTTCCCCCTATCGCTCCCTTCACGAGAGACGACGCAATACAAGCGGCACGCGTCGGCGCGTCGGGCATCTACCATGCGGCATGCCACGCGATCGTTTTCGACGGTGATGCGGCCGTTGATGTCTTTGGGTCGCTCTTCAAGGGTGCGTTCCTACTACGAGCCGGCGACCCTCGAGGGGTTCTGCCAGCTCCACAGCCCGGATGCCATCGCTTCGGACATAGCCCTACTCACACACCCCTTTCGAGCGCGTCCGCAAACACCTGGTAGTAGATGACCGGATCTTGAGCTGCGGCGAGTCCTGAAACTTGTCCGTCTCCGGTCTCGACCACGACCCATCTGCCATCCTGTAGCTCGGCGAAGTCCACCGTGTAGTAGGGGCTGCCGAGATCCGCACATGCGTCGACCAGCTCCTCGGGCGGCGTGGGTGTGGCTTTAGGCTGGTTGGAGTTGCGACACACGTTGAGTAGCCTGCCCCTCAGGTTGAATGCCCTCCACTCGTTGGTGGCGTCACCGTAGCGGCGCAGATCAACGAACTCCTTGCAGACGATGCCTCCCGTGAACAGCCCGCCCCTGAGGCTGACGAACTCCTTCATGTACGCGTCCATTTGCCCCTGGTCCACGGGCGTCTCGAAGTATGACGGGAACGTTGTGCCCTTTACCGACTTGACGTATTCCTTGACCATGAATCGATCAAAGATGCCGTTCACCACGTCAGAGTCTACCTTCGTTCCTTCGAATGCCAACAGTCTTGGCGAGTGCTTCCGCAACACGTCATGGTGCCCGTATGCCAAGGGGAACATGTGGAACTCCGCATATGCGGCTGGTTCGACGATAGGGCTAAACCCCCTTTTGTACAGAGCACCGTAGAACAAAGCGTATTGCCCCATCCGGCTTTTTCTTTTCGAAGTAGTCGGCTGGGAAGAGTATACTTGCAATCCTTGTCATCCTTTGTTCTCCTGGGGCTTTTACTGTTAGTACTCTTCATTGCGTCTTTGTCCGCGTGCGTCGATAATCATCGAGTCTCGCGTGAACAGTCGAAGCGTCCCCTCGCTGTCTTTTGTGACACCGAGGACCACGATGTCGCCAGCAACGGCATCGCTTTTCCCGCAGGGTGTGTTGAGAAGCTCTCCTAGAAGAAGACCTTCGTTCGACAGTCCCTCAAGACGCACCCACACGAGCTCGATACCCTCACTCTCGATTATGAGGCCCACTTGGACATCAAGCGCGTATTGTGGATGCCGTAGGTGGTCGATTTCTTCCAAGCGGAGCATGGCGACAAGTTGGGAGTCATTAGTCCAATAGCTGTCGGAAATCACGCACTGCTCCCCATACAGCTCAAGCACCTCTTTCTCGGCATCATCTGGCAGAACCGCCATCTCGCAATCGTCGTATGTACCAGGACGAAGCATCATGCGAATCTTGGCTGTTAACAATGGTGCCGAATCGTGGTATACCATCTGGTCCTCAAACCGGGCAGGAGCCATTATGTCTAGATTCAGCCCAGCCTGTCGGTCATAGTAGCCATACCCCAGTATGGCGTCGGCCCCATCTGGCCACGAAAGCGTATCGTGACCCTCAAACAGGCGCGATGCGTCATAGCGCACGAGTATCGGCCTGGCAAGAAGACTGCGAAAGGTGACGTCTTTAACCTTCATGGCTACTCCCATCTCTCGATGGTCAGAATTATCCCGGAATCATAGGACACAGATTGTCCTTCTCTTGGGACAGAGAAGTATGCTTATGTAATGCGCGTGGTCTGGTAGCCGAATCGCAAGCCGGTGGGGATGTACGCCCGGAAGCGTGCTGTAATCACGAGCTGTGTGGTTAAGGCGCCCGGCTGCGTGCTGTCTTTTCGAGCTGTGTGGCTCGCCCACCCACACAGCTCGCAAAGACAGCACACATGGCAGGAAACAACCCACACAGCTAACGATTACAGCACACTCGTGGCGGGTCGACCTACACAGCTCCAAAAGCCAGCACACATGGCTGAAGACCATCCACACAGCTCGCAATCACAGCACGCACACGCGCCGCGACGGTATGGCGGACCATCGCCGACCGGCTGGCTAGCGCGTGAAGGACACTCAAGCAAAGGGGAGCATCCCCTTTGCTTGGCGCCCCTTGTCCTACCATGCAAAATCCATGCGCACGATGCGCATCTTTACGAGGCGATCGCAGCGGCGTGCGAGGAAGCGGTGCAGCACGGTAACGGATGGATCGTCCATGTCGTAATAACCAAGCATGTAGCCCCGCGACGACACATGCGCCGTGGGCACCCACGCCTCAACCACGGCGATGTCCTCCACAAACAGGCAGTCATCGTAGTTCTCCATGCCAAAGTTCTTAAACGTCGCACGCATGAGCTTCTTTCCCAGCTTGCCCATGGTGTCAAATACGAGCCTGCCGCCTGGAAAGCGACGCGCAAGCTCGGTTGCGAGCGCTTTTGCCTGGTCAAACGTGAGGTAGCAGAACACACCTGCGGCGAATAAGATGGCGCCGCCCGAACCGTCGATTTTGTCCATCCACGCGAAGTCGTTGAGGTCTCCCGCAATGTCTAGCTCGCGCTCCCCTGCGGGGATAAGTTCCTTGCGCGCGGCTATTATGTCCGGCATGTCTACGTTGTATATGCGACATGTGCCGTTATCGCAAGCGCGCCCCGTCTGGTCCAGCCCGCAGCCCATGTTCACTACAGCCGCGTATGGGTGAGCGGTAAGGTAGTCGTCAATCTCCCACTGCATGTCTAGCTGACGCATCGCAGCCTCGAGCGCACCAAACTGCCACAGCACGCTCTTTGCCTGTCTGTCGAGGTCCGAAAAGTCGTAGTCAAGGTTTTCGCAGATGCGTGCAGCGCTTCTATCGCTATAGAGCTTTGGAAACAGGTCGGCACAGAGCTTGCGCCCATACAGTGGAATGACGAGCGTCTCTTGCACAGACCCCTGCTCTATGCGAACCTTATCCGTCATTGGCATCCCCCTTGTCCCGATGGACAAACGTCCCCGTCCCCATTGTCCTACAACGACCACGTGGCGCTCTGCGATTGAAGCGCAACCATGCGCGCAAAGGTCCCGTCACGCTCCAGCAGCTCTTGTGGTGTTCCCTGCTCAACAACACGACCGTCGTCAAGAACCACGATCTTGTTTGCACCCATAACGGTACGCATGCGATGCGCTATTACGAGGACCGTCTTTTCTGCGAGCAGACGCGAGAGCGCCCCCTGCACCTTGGTCTCGTTTTCCACATCAAGCGACGCCGTGGCCTCATCGAGCAGCACGACCGGGGCGTCCTTGAGCAGGGCGCGAGCAATGGAGATGCGCTGCCGCTCGCCGCCCGACAGCCGGGCGCCATTCTCGCCAATCTTTGTGGCATAACCGTCAGGCAGGCGCGACACGAACTCGTCGCAGTTCGCGGCAGACGCCGCCGCCAGGACCTCCTCGTCGGTCGCCCCACGGCGTCCCAGACGGATGTTCTCCATCACCGTGTCGTCAAAGAGCGTAACGTCCTGGAACACCATGGAGAAGTCGCCCATGAGGGTCTCTGGGTCAACGTCGAGCACCTCCACGCCACCAACCGTGAGCGTACCGGAATCGTGGTCCCACAGGCGCGCGGCCAGCCGAGCGCAGGTGCTCTTGCCGCTTCCCGACGGACCAACCAAGGCCGTAACCTCACCTTCGCGCGCAGTAAAGGTCACGCTTTCGAGGGCAGCCTCGTCGCCTTTGCCGTACGAGAAGCCAACGCGATCGAACACGATGTCGTGACCAGCAGGCAAGAACGACTCACTGCCAGCTGCCTCGCGCGCGTCGAATATCTCGTTGAGGCGTGCGACGGAGACGTCCGACACAAACACCTCCGCGATGAGGGCAAGCGACTGGTCAAACGGGGCGTACACGCGCGTAACCATGAGCAGGAACATAAAGAACGTCATGAAGTCGATGGAACCCGAGAGAATGAGCGTTGCGCCAACAAGGACTGTCGTGGACATGCCAAGGCGCATGATGACGCTCGCCGCGTTGACAAACAGGCCCGTCCTCAGCTCCGCCGCCGTCATACGTTGCTCAAACTCGTCTATGCGACGGTTCACTCCGTCCAGGTATCTCTCCTCTTGGTTTGTCGCCCGAATCTCTCGCATGTTGTCAAGCGTCTCCTGAATGCCGTCCGCAACATGGAGACCAGCAGCCTTGGCCCTTCTGCCATAGGCGTCAAAGACCTTGCGCGACCCAAAGAGCAGGGCAAACGCAACCGGCACGCCCCACAGGCACGCCAGAGCCAGACGCCAGTCGTAGGCAAGCGCCATCACCGCGATAATGGCCGTTGATATGTAACCGCCATAGAGGTAGCCCAGCACGTGGCTCCACACGTGCTCCAGACGGTCCACGTCGCTCATCATGGTCTCGGTGAGCTCTGCCAGATCGCGGTGCGCAAAGAACGAGAGCGGGAGCTTGCGCAGGCGCTCCGCAAGACTGGTGCGCACGTGCCCCACTTCGTCATAGACCACCGAGTAGGTGTAATGGTATTGCTGGTAATGGGTCAAATACGACAGGGCCGCAAAGGCGATGACCCCCGCGACATACGGTAGCGCGGAAGGCAGTGCGACACCGTCTATAAGCGTTGCCATAAAGGCCCGCATAAGCAGATAGAGAAAGCCAATTCCCGCCATCACCAAGAGGTTGGTCACCACAGTCCAAAAGACGCCCTTCTTGACGTTGCTCTCGCCTGCTTTTGAGAGGGCATACTTCTTGCGGAACTTCTCGCCAAAGATCATCTTAGGCCACCTGCTTTCCTATCTTCCACTCGACGGCAGTCTGATAATCTGCCCACATGCGCGCATACAATCCGTCCGCGGCAGCCAGCTCGGCATGAGTGCCCTGCTCAACTACACGTCCCCTGTCCAACACGACTATGCGGTCGGCGTTGACTACGGTAGAAAGGCGATGGGCGATCATGATGACCGTACGGCCTTGGAGCAACCGGGCAAACGCCCTCTGAATGAGCGCCTCGTTCTCGGGGTCGGCAAAGGCGGTTGCCTCGTCAAGCACCACAATGGGAGCGTCCTTCAGGATGGCGCGGGCAAGGGCAATGCGCTGCTGTTCTCCGCCCGAAAGGTACGTTCCCTCGCTGCCAATCATGGTGTCTATGCCATCCGGAAGCTTTTCCAAGATGTCGTCGCATTGCGCATCGTGAAGTGCCTCAAGCACCTCCTCGCGCGTTGCGTCTGGACGTGCCGCGCGAACGTTCTCAAGAATGGAGGCCGAGAATAGACGCGTATTCTGAAAGACAAAGGCCACGCGGTCCATGAGGACATGCGGGTCGATCTCGCGCACGTCCACGCCACCTACGCGCAGCGTGCCGCCGCTCACATCCCAAAAGCGGGGTACCAGACTGGCCGCCGTGGTCTTGCCACCACCCGATGGCCCCACCAGTGCGACGGTGGCGCCAACAGGAACGCAAAAGCTCACTCCATCGAGCGCGGCGACATCTGAGCCCTCGTAGGCAAAGGACACGTCCTCAAAGAGGACAGAATTGTCCGCAGGAACCTTTGGATCGTTTGTCACGGAGAGCGTGGGGGCGCTGAGCACCTCCTCAACGCGCCTCAGCGCGTCCTCCGCCTGCGTAAGGCCGCCCGCCGCAAACATGATCTTTGCGAGCGCCGTGGAGAGGACCGCAGAGAATACCGCATAGAACGCGAAGTTGGTTACGAAGTCTGCAAAGTCTCCTGCCGCAAGGGCCCCCGGTGCGATGACAAGGGCAACCGGCACGAGCAGCATAAACGCACCTTCGGTAACGGTGAGGTTCACCGCCTGGGGCTTCTTGCACACCACGCCCTGATAGTGGGACGCTCGCTCGGAATACGCGTCGATGGCCTCTTTGAACGCGCGGAACGAGTACACCGTCTGCTGGAAGACCTTTACCACCGGAATCCCTCGAACGTATTCGGTGCCAGCCTTGCTCACGTGGTCCAAGGCATCGTAGTACTGAGCCATGAGCTGGGCGTTCTTTCCGCCCATCATCACGAACAGGGCCCCTATGGATATGACGGCCGCCATAAGGCAGGCGAGCCCCATGCGCCAGTCAAAGACAAGGAGCAGCACGAGCAAGGTGACGAACATGGCTGCCGTACCCGTGATGTCGGCAAGGTTGTGCGCGAGCAGCGTCTCGGTCTGGGCGGCCGCCCCGTCAATGCGACGCCTGAGCAGGCCCGACGCGTGCGTGTCGAAGTAGCCAAGCGGCGCCTTTGATAGATGTGCGATGCAGCGCTTGCGGATGTTGGTCGCCGTCCTAAATGCCGCAAGGTGGGTGCACATGAGCGCGCAGAAGTACACCACGATGCCGCCAACGGCAAACCCAAATGCCGCCCACCCGTATCCGGCGATTGGGCGCGCCTGCGCCCAATTGGGGGCGACGGCCACAAGGTCACGCACCGCAAGCCAGATACACACGTACGGCACCATGTTTACCGCCATTGCCACAGCCGAGAGCACACATCCCACATACGTGAGACCCCTTCGGTTGCCCGCGAAGTCGAGCAAGCGCGACACGGTCCCCCGTTTCTTCTTGTCTTTCATAGTCCTCCCATCATGCCCAGACATTGCCCTTCTCACATCAGATCATGTGAGTTAGTCTATGCTAACACAACGAGGTTAGTTATAGCTAACATCTTAAGGACAAGGGGGGACGTTTGTCCAAGCAATGGGGATACTCCCCTTTGTGTTGTACTTTGCGTCCTTCTTGAAGGTAACATTGCCCTTGGCGTCCTTTACCTTAAACGCCTTGGACTTCTTTACGGTCGCACCCTTCTTTGCGAGCTTGGTAGCCGCTAGCTTGACGGTCTTTCCGCTTGCCTTGAGCGTGTTCGCTGCCTTGTAGATCTTGAATTTCTTGGAGACGGTACCGGCGTAGCCTCCCTTACCCTTAACGGTAACGGTAGCATTACCTGCGTACTTGTTGTCCTTGTAGGAAACGGTGTAGTCGACGTCCTTCTTGAGGGTCTTGCCACTCACCTTAACCGTAACGGAAGGCTTCCTTGCCTTACCGTTGTAGTACAGCTTTCCCTTTATATTGAGGGTGACGTCACTCTTTGTAATTACGATCTGAGACGAGATAGGCCCTGTGGGACCGGTAGGGTCAGTAGGACCAGTGGGATCGGTCGGACCGGTGGGGTCCTCCACCACTCGTTCGAGCACAAAGTCGTCGAGCACGACGGTGTGCTGCTGGGTGGACTGGAAGTCGTCAACCTTGCCAAGGCAGATGCTAAGGATGGCCTTGGGATCGCTGTCTGCCGTCATGGTGAACTCGCTCTGGAAGGTGGTGAACTCGCTCGTGAGGTTTACGATGCCGTCGCCGGAGTACACGGGCCAGCCAAGGGGCTCGAGTCCCTGAAGCACAACGCGAATGGGACGGTCCAGCGTGCTCTTTGACTTAAAGGAGAACTTGTACTTCTCGCCCTTAATTAGCTCGATCTTGTTCTGCTTAAACTGCACCTTCCAGTCGGCATCTCCAGTGTTGTTTACGGTTACCGACAAGGCGTTGTCCTCGGTGAGGGAGTCCACCACATAGGAGGCGTTGGCGCCACCGTCAATATAGGCCTCATAGCCGGTAAAACCATTGGTAAAGGAGCCGTTGCGAATGAGGGTGTCCTCGCACAGCATGATGTTGTCAAACCAAATGGTGCCAGTGCCAGCAAATTCCACAGACACATTGCTGTTTGCAAAGACCGTGTCATCCGGAATCTTAAAAGTATAGCGCTTGTACTCGGTGTCGAGGGCTGCCATGAACTCCTGACCTCCCACGGTAACCTTTATGGCGTCGCCTGCGTTCTGCGCCTGGGCGTCAAAGCTCAGGGCATATTTTGTACCCGCCATAAGGGCAAGATCGTCCTGCCAGATCGTCGCGGCACCGTTTACCTGCAGCCTCCTGCCGTCTTGCTAGTTGGTAACGCTCACGTCTGCTTGGTCGGACACAGTCCAGTAGCCCAAGCGAGCGGCACCTTCCCGGAAGCTACCGTTGTAGATGTAATTGCCATTGGAGAGGACGGTCTTTTCTTCCTTGTCGTTGGAATCGGGCTCTGCAATCTTCTTTACGACCACGTTGGTGATCTGCACGCTGGCGGTCGACCCCATGGCACCAATATTGAACTCCAGACGACCGTTCTCGTCGTTGTCGCTCGTCATCTTGAAGTCTTGGGTAAAGGTCTGCATTTGGGTCGTGAGGCTTGGCTTCATGGTGGACATGTATGTCTTGTAGCCATGGTCCGGCGCCTTTATGTCCACGTTCATGGTACGCGCCTCGGTTGCGCAGACATCAAAGCTCACCCGATAGGTGGCACCCTTTTGGAATGGAATGCCAGCCTGCATGAGCTGAATGCTGTAGTCAACGTTGCCGGCGTTTGTGGTGGCGACGGTGACCTTGCCATTGGCAATAGTTGCCGTGGCTTCTCCTTCGTTGGCAAGGCGGAACATCCAGTCGATATCGTCCGTCAAGTCCTCATCGGTGGCGAAGGTGCCGCCGCGCACGTAGTTGCCCTCTGCGTCGGGATCGATCGGGTTGAAGGGCTGATCGGGCATGACCACGTTCTCGTCGTAATTATCCAGCTGATACACACGCACGTAGTCCACCTGGACAGGCATAGGCGGGCGTAATTCCCATGCCAAAAGGTGCCGCCACCAAAGCTGCAGCCAGCAAGGCGGCAAATGCCTTTCTTGTTCTCACATTGACCTCCCCTACGTGTGTTTTACCGAATCCCACTTGCGATTGGGCGCCTCTAGAGGAACCCTCTTGTCAATTTGCTGCCCTCCCTCCATCTCTCTATAAAACTTAGGATTATTTAAGATTCTCACAGTCAAAAATGTTTTCTTATTCAAAAGGCCGGGTGACGGTCTCTCTAAGTCGTGATGCGGAAATGCGCATCGGCCATCATCCGTTCTTTATAAAAGCGCTTAGCCCTGCAAGCTCGTGGCTTGCAGGGCTAAGCGCTTTCTTGCAGATTGTTCAACGAGGTTGGGCGATTACTGGGTAAACGAGCCGTAGCCAGCGACTGCCTCATCCACGGTCATCGCACCAGTCCCAACTCCATAGACCGCCTGCCTCAGCTGTATGACCGCGTCGTCCGTCAAACCAATTACCTCGGGCGAGATGACCCGGGACTCCGGAACGGCTCCGAATGCGGCGTACACGCTATTGAAGGACAGGTCCTTGGTCGGCGACATAAGCCCCTTGTTCTGCGCCATCTCGTTTAACTCCTGTGACGTGACCAAGAAACGCATGAACTCGTTGGCCATGTCCAGATTCTGGCTCTCCTTGTTAACGGAGAACTGCAGGTTCGGCATGTCGAGGAAGCAGGCACCATCGTCCGACATGGGGATGGGGACAAACGTGTATGCAAAGGGATTGGCTGTAAACGCCTCGGAACGGCTCTCCCTCTTCTTTGTTCCGGAGACAGTGTCTCCGGAACAGGTCATCATGGGAACATCACCTTCAAAGAAGCGAAGAATCACGGCATCATAGTTGTTCTCAATCTCTGCGCAGGCGTCAAGGTCCACGCAGCCGTCGTTAAGGAACTGCTCCATCTTCTCGAGCGAGGACCGCATGTACTCACCAGCCGAGGGATCGAGGGCATTGAGCTTTTTGACAGCCTCCCCATCGTTTGCCACCGTCTCGCAGAAGAACGGATAGACCGTCAACGTAAACAGTGACGTCGTCTCCTCATTGGTAAAGCCCATCATTGGGCTGTCGTAGCCCTTCTTGCGAAACGCGTTGCATACCTCAACCAGTTCCTTATAGGTCGTGGGAACGCTCAGGCCCTCCTTCTCGAACAGGTCGTTGTTTACGAGCATGCCGTAGGTGTTAGAGAAGACCGGAACCATCGGGAGCGTGCCGTCATCCGTGCTCAAGATAATGTTGTTACGGATGCAGTCTAGGTCAAGGCCCAACGCGGGATCGGCTAGATTCTCGGCATGGTCTATGGAATCGCCATACTGCTCGCGACCATACATCCAAGAGTAGTTTACGTAGATGTCAGGGGCGTCGTTTCCGTTAAGAACCGTTCCAATCATGTTGTTGTAGTCGTCAACTTTTGTGAACGCCATCTCCACGTTGGGATAGTATTCATTGAAGCGGTCGAATTCGGCCTCCAGCGCCTCAAAGTTGTCGTAGCCGCCGACAACGTTGATATGGCAGCTGGTGGACGTGTCCAGAGCCGGCTTAAACCCCTCCTCCTCAATCGTCTCTTCCTGCTTCTGTGAGCCGCATGCCACCAGACATAGGATCATCAGCGCCGCAAGAATCATGCACATCGTCTTTTTCATTAATGCTCCTTTCCTTCCGTGGTTCTTCGAATCTCCTTGATGACCAGTTTGATATCAACGGGCTTTGCGATATGCCCGTTCATTCCTGCATTCAAGCACTCCATAACGTTCTCGGAGAAGGCGTCTGCCGTCATTGCGACGATTGGGATGGAGGATGCCCAAGGATCATCCAGCTTTCGAATCGCTCTAGTCGCGTCGAGTCCGTTCATCTCCGGCATCTGCACGTCCATAAAGATCAACTGATAGCTGCCTTCTGTGGCCTCGCGCATCATGTCAACACAGATCCGCCCGTTCTCCGCGCGGTCCGTAGTGATCCCATACATGGAAAGCATGACAGAAATGATTTCCCAGTTCATGTCATTATCCTCAGCCACAAGGATGTGCAGCCCTTCCAAATCGGAATAATCATCCTCCGGCTCCTGGGAGCTTGACTCCTTCCCAATCAGGTCGTTGATCCTGTCATAGAGCGTAGAGCGGAAAAGAGGCTTGCTGACGAAACCGTTTGCGCCAGCTTCCTTTGCCTTGTCCTCGATGTCCGACCAGTCATATGCGGAGACAAGAAGGATCGGGACGTCGGTGCCAATCTCCGAACGAATTCGGCTGATGGTCTCCAGGCCATCGATCTCGGGCATTTTCCAGTCAACAATAACGGCGCCGTAGTCCCGCCCCGAAAGATGCCTGTGCTCTATCATGCCAAGAGCTTCCAACCCGCTTCGCGCCTGCTCCGCTGTGGCACCAAGAGACTCAAGGGTGTCAACGGCTGTCCGGAGCAGGGTCTCATCATCGTCGATGATCAGAACGTCAATGGGTTCGAGCAGCATGTCATCCCGTTGCCTATCGGCTGCACGGATATCCAACACGACGGTAAACGTGGTCCCCTTGCCTTGTTCGCTCTGACACTCAATCGTTCCTTCCATTAGGTCGACCATCTGCTTTGTGATGGCAAGGCCAAGGCCGGTTCCCTGAATACTGTTAACGCGGCTGTCAATCTGGCGCGAGAAAGGCTGATACATTGTCTCCAAGAATTCCGGGCTCATACCGATGCCCGTGTCGGCTACGACATACGTCAGTCGAATGCAGTTGGGTACGGCACTTTCTTCCTCACGCATATCCACGCTAACGCGCCCACCAGGCTCCGTGTACTTGATGGCGTTGGAGAGAATGTTAATAAAGACCTGATTGAGTCTAAGCTGGTCTGCATACAGGTATTCGGTATCTATCTTGTTGATATTAAAGCTAAATTCGATGTTCTTTTCCTTGATCATCGGCTGTGAAATGTTTACAAGATTCTCGACCGTTTCCACAATGGAGAATGTCAGCGGGCTTAGCTTTAGTTTTCCGCTCTCCACCTTGGATATATCGAGGATGTCGTTGATCAACGTAAGCAGGTGATTGCTGGCAAGGCTGATTTTCCGAAGGCTTTCCCTTGTTGAATCCACATCCCCCAGGTTCCTCTCGGCAATCGTCGTAAGGCCGATGATGGCATTCATGGGCGTGCGGATGTCGTGGGACATGGTGGATAGAAAGTCGGTCTTTGCCTTGTTTGCGGCTTCCGCCTCCTTGGCTGCGGCCTGAAGACGCTTGTTTAAGTGCAGCATGTAGAATAGGTCACAGAGGAACAGGACGAGCAGGCCAGCGGAAACGAAGCCGACCAGCAGCCAGTTCTCGGTATCCACATGCAGGTCTTGCGCTGGCACGAAGCCCAGCAACGTCCATCCAGCAGTGGCAGTCACAGGGGTAAAGGCAAGTATGCACTCCTGACCGTGCGAGTTGAGCATCGAGATCGATCCTGTGGACGAGGTAATCCTGTTGAACAGTGCCTTCGACGATGCGGAATCCGATTGATTATAAGAACTGTAGAACTCAAAGAAGCTGGAGTTCTTAAAGCTTGATCCCTTGAGGATGTAGTCGCCGTTGGCGTCGATCATGGAGAGCTCGGCATTCACGAAGGTCTCCTGCGGAAAGACCCATTTTTGCTCAAGCTCCGAGATGGGAACCACGCGCAGCAGGACCGCGGCCTCGGAGCCTCCGCTCTCCGGGTCACTCAGCGTGACCTTGTTGCAGAAGGCCAGTGATTGCTCGCCGTTCATCGGGTTGGTGTAGGCGCGGGAGATGTTGACCGACTCCCCTATCTCGTCAATCCAGTCTACGTCCTCCAGCAGGGCCACCCGCTCGTAGGAAACGGCATAGTCATCGGTGGTACCCTGCTTCGGACGCGTTGAGAGTCCCGTAAGCGTGTCGAGAGAAACCAAGTGCGCTGAGGTGTTTGCAAGCACATGCGAGACGCGGATATACTCGGCCGCCTCCTCCATCGTCATGGCCTCGTTGTTTATGTAGTGAGCCCACACGTCGCAGATTCTCTGCTCACCCTCCAGATAGTTTTCTGTCACCTGCTCCAAAGCAACCGTGGTGGTCTCAAAGTGCTCTATCTGCCGCTGGTATGACTCACCGCTCTCAAATCGGGAGTAGAGCAGAACGAAAATCAAGATGGAAGCAATGATAATCGCATTGGCAATAATTATTCTAATCTTTTTCATGTCCTGGCCTTCCTCAAAGAGCCACCTCATGATTTCTGTCGCTCAAATTGTTGGATCAAGAGAAAGGTATTATCTCTATTGAGAACGACATGCATGTCTTTAATCATAGCATGTATTGCCAATGCCGTCATGGAGGCATCGGGGCTCAGGCCCGCCTATGCATATCGCAGCGGTTACAACATGATAAGCCTCACGCGCCCTCGCCCACCGCTCAGCATGCTGGCCCAAATATTGGTTGCCTTCGTGGCAGGTATGATACTTGCATTCGCTGGCGAGGCGGTGCTTCCAACACAGAGCCTGACCTTTGCACTGGATACGTTTATCACACCCCTGTTCAATCTCTATCTGGGATGCTGGGAGGCATCGCGGGGCCGCTCGTGTTTCTCTCCGTCGCATGGGCTGTATGTGACATTGGCGATGTTGCTGCCCTCGGCAAGAACGGACGGGCGCTCATTAGCAGGTTTTTGCGCGACAACGTGTTTACCACCATTGCCACCACGCTCATCTGCATTCCAATATTTGCACTTCCTTCTGGCTCAAGCACAAACTTAAAGGACTTCTTCTCTGACCTTATGGTGCTCACGCAGGTATGGTCGGGCACCTTTTCGCAGCTTACGACGGCATGGTTCCCTACCATGCTTACCGCGGTGCTCGTAGTTCTGTTTACCGCTGGTAGGATTGCCTACACGAGCTATCGCAGCCATGTACCGTTCTCAAAAATCTTTAAGGCCATACGTCCGCCCATGGTAGTAGGGCTAACCACCGCCTCTTCTTCTGCGGCCTATGCCCCCATGGTCTCTGCCTGCACCGACGAACTAGGCAAGGGTAAGGAGCAGACGGCTCTGGGAGTACCTCTTGAAATCGTGATGTGTCAGCCCTCCACGTGTATACAAATAGTCATCCTAATGATGTATGGCATGCAGACGTATGGTTTGGGTGCCGACGCCTCCTGGTACGCCAGTCTTGTGATTTCGACCATCCTTTACTCAATAGCCGCTCCACCCGTTCCCGGTGGTATGCTCATTTGCTACGGCCTGCTATTTGCCCAGCTGGGCATTCCTGTTGATGCGCTCGTAGTCGCCGCAGCCATCGACGTAATCCTAGACTACGTTTTTACAACTGGTCGAATTGGGGGAACCATGCTCATAATCGTTGATGCCGCGCGCTCCATAGGAGCCATAGACAAACTCACGTCCAAGGGGTCCGTCTAGCCCCTAAGCAAGTGCCTAAACACAAGAACCCCCAGCCAATGGCCGGGGGTTCTTCTTTGTGCCCAGGACCTAGCGCTCGGCACTTGCTAGCTTAATCCTTATGCCCAACCCTTGCCGTCGGAACCAAAGTCGACGATGAGCTCCTTGGCGCGGGCGACGATGGCGTCGAAGCCAGGCTTGA
>JAUMWL010000211.1 GCA_030529665.1 Coriobacteriales bacterium | reverse complement strand
TCCTGGCAGCAGTAGGTGGCGCTGACAACGTCGTCTCCGCCGCGCATTGCGCCACACGCCTTCGTCTCGTCATTGCCGACGACTCGAAGGTAGACAAGGACGCCGTCGACGAAGCGTCGTTGGCAAAGGGCAACTTCCAGGCGTCTGGCCAGCTTCAGGTCATCTACGGCACCGGTACGGTCAACAAGGTGTACGAGGAGTTCTGCAAGCAGGGCAACATTAGCGCCGCCTCGAAGGAAGAGCTCAAGGAGGCCGCGGCCGGCAACCAGAACAAGTTCATGAAGGCCATCAAGACACTCTCGGACGTCTTCGTCCCCATCATCCCCGCCATCGTGGCATCCGGTATGCTCATGGGCATCATGGGCGCCATTGAGTTTATGGGCGGCAAGGGCATCATCGCGCTCGACACCAACAGCGTGTGGTGGCGCATCGCTGGCCTCATCAACGCTTGCGCACTCGCCAACCTGCAGATCCTGCTGGGCTTCTCGGCGGCTACCGTCTTCGGCGGCAATCCGTATCTGGGCGCGTCTTTTGGTGCCTTGCTCATTAGCGGCAGCTTCATCAACGCCTACAGCGCGGCCGACGCCATCGCCAACGGCGAGATGATCACGCTTGAGGTAATCCCCGGCCTCTACAGCATCGACTGGATCGGCTACCAGGGACACGTCATCCCCATCCTCGTGGGCACGTGGATTCTCTGCTTCTTCCAAAAGAAGCTCGAGGGAGTCATTCCCGACATGTTCCAGCTCTTCCTGGTGCCCCTCATCTCCATGGCTGGCGCCGCGTACATTACCATCCTGTTCATTGGCCCGATCTTCGTGTGGCTCGAGAACGCCATCCTCGGCCTTCTCACCGCCCTGCTTGCCGTACCGTTTGGCCTGGGCTACATCCTCATCGGCCTCATCTACTCCCCTTCGGTCGTTACCGGCCTGCACCAGATGTACACCACCATCGACGTGTCGATGCTCGGCAACCTTGGCGTGACCTACTGGCTGCCGATCGCAAGCGCCGCAAACATCGCACAGGGCGGCGCCTGCTTGGCAGTGGCCCTCAAGACCAAGAGCGACCGCACCAAGGCGCTGGCCATTCCTTCTGGCATCTCCTGCCTGCTTGGTATTACCGAGCCCGCCATCTTTGGCGTCAACCTGCCCAAGCTCAAGCCCTTCATCGCCGGCATGGCTGGCGCTGCAGTGGGCGCGTTCATCTGCTCGCTCACCCAGCTCGGCGCCACCGGCACCGGCGTTACCGGCCTGTTCGGCATCCTGCTGTGCATTAACCAGCCGATGCAGTACTGCATCATGTTTGCCGCATCCTTCGGCGTGGCGTTTGCCCTGACGTGGGTCCTTTACAGCGATGAGGCCGACAAGAAGAAGGCTCCCAAGGCCGCTGCCACCGGCGCCATTGCCGCCGCCCCCGCCGAGGTTGCTGCCGACTACGCCGCTGGCACCGTCGTTGCTCCCATGACCGGCGAGTGCATCGACATGACCACCGTTCCCGATCCCGTGTTCGCTTCGCTCGCAATGGGCAATGGCGTTGCCATCGAGCCCACCGAGGGCGGCATCTACGCTCCCGTGAGCGGCACCGTAACCATGGTTGCCGGCACCGGCCACGCTGTAGGCCTGCTTGCTGACGACGGCACCGAGATCCTCATTCACGCCGGCATCGACACCGTAGAGCTCAACGGCGAGCCCTTCGAGATCAAGGTTGCCGCTAACGACCAGGTCAAGGCTGGCCAGCTCCTCATCGAGGCCGACCTCGACGCCATCAAGGCCGCTGGCAAGCCCGCGACCACCATGGTCATCGTTACCAACTCCGACGACTACGCCGCCATCGAGCAGACCTACGGTGCCTGCAAGGCCGGCCAGAAGGTTGTCAACCTCAAGAAGTAGTGCTTACTTAGCAATCGCTGCTCTTGCAAGGCGCGCATCCTCACGGGTGCGCGCCTTTTTTGTGTGCCTTTCGACACACCTTGTGGCACTCACCTAGCCATTGTCGGCGGTCACATATGCGTTAGGTCACAATGTCTGTGCATGGTGTATGCTAGCTTAACGTGTATGGAATTTTTCTCAGTGAAAGGAGCATGTTAATGTTCTCTGTTACCGCACTTGGCGAAGTACTGATTGACTTTACCGATCACGGCGTCTCGGCAAATGGCCAGAAGCTCTTTGAGCGCAACCCCGGTGGCGCGCCTGCAAACGTACTCGTTGCCCTCCAGAAGCTCGGGCACAAGACGGCATTTATCGGCAAGGTGGGCACCGACATGCACGGTAAGTTCCTGCGCAAGACCATCGAGGCCGAAGGCGTCGATTGCACGGGCCTGGTAAGCGATCCCGGCTTCTTTACCACCCTTGCATTCGTAGCCCTGGACGAGAATGGCGACCGTTCATTCTCGTTTGCACGCAAGCCTGGTGCCGACACCCAGCTCCGCGCGGAAGACCTCCCCAAGGACGTCATTGCTAGCAGCAAGGTATTCCACGTTGGTTCGCTCTCCCTCACCGACGAGCCCGCCCGTACCGCCACCATAGAGGCCCTGAAGCTTGCAGAGGCCGCCGGTTGCGTTATGTCCTACGACCCCAACTATCGCGATAGCCTGTGGCCGAGCGCAGAGGCGGCCGCCGAGCAGATGCGCTCCATCGTGCCTTATATGGACCTCGTAAAGATCAGCGCCGAGGAGTGCCCGCTCCTCACCGACCTGGTAGAACCCGAGCAGGCTGCCAAGGCGCTTCTGGACCAAGGCGTGAGCGTTGTCGTCGTCACCCTTGACGCGGACGGCGCATACGTGGCCACCAAGGACGGCGCCCAAATAGTAAAGAGCTTCCGCGTGGACGCCGTTGACACCACCGGCGCCGGCGACTCCTTCTGGGGCGGATTCCTGTGCGCCTTCTGCGAGAGCGAGAAGAAGCCCTCCGAGGTAACCATTGAGGATGCCGCAAGCTTTACCCGCTTTGGCAACGCCGTGGCTAGCCTGTGCGTACGTACCCGTGGCGCCATTCCCGCCATGCCTGAGCGCAGCGCCGTAGAGGCTCTTCTGGCCGAGCTCGCATAACCACGGAGTAGCACCATGCAGATGAAGGTCAATCTAGACTATCGCCAGCACAACTGGCGTCTCAACTTCCACCTGCAGACCCCCACGGGTTGGCTTTCGGACCCCAACGGCCTCTGCCAGTTTAACGGCGAGTACCACATCTTCCACCAGTATGCTCCTCGTTGGCCGTGGGCAGGCCACGGCTGGGGTCATTGGACCAGCAAGGACCTCATTGCGTGGGAGTTCCACCGTGGCGCCATCATTCCCGAGATGGAGCTGGACATGAACGGCTCCTATTCTGGCTCAGCCGTCGTACGCAACGGCCAGATGTGGTGCTACTACACCGGCAACGTGCTTGATCCGGGACACCCCAACTACGACTACGAGGGACGCAAGGCCAACGAGACGCTGGTAATCAGCGAGGATGGCCGTACCTTTGGCGACCGCCTGCTGGTGTTGGGCAACGAGAGCTATCCCGTCTATTGCAGCTGCCACGTGCGTGACCCCAAGGTCTGGTGGCAAAACAACACATGGAACATGCTGCTTGGCGCGCGCACGATGAACGACCACCCCTGCATGCTCCTCTATCAGAGCCCCGATGGCATAGCTGGTTGGGAGCTCACGGGTTCCTGCACCACCATAAGCGGCAAGCCCTTTGGTTACATGTGGGAGTGCCCAAACATCGTCAAGCTCGGTGGACGCGAGTTCTTCTTTGTGTGCCCGCAAGGCGTGCCCAGCCAAATGACCAAGTTCCAAAACAACTTCAACAGCGGCTACTTCCCCGTAGATGGCACCGTCATCGATCTGCTTTCGGGCGACAAGGACCTCATGGACGCCAAGGCTCCGTACGGATGCATCGACGAGGACACGTTTGTCGAGCTTGACTATGGATTCGACTTCTATGCGCCGCAGGTCTTTACCGACGAGAAGGGCCGCCAGATACTCGTGGGCTGGATGGGTCTTCCCGACATCGAGGGACAGTACCAGGTGCCCACCTACGAGTGGCTGCACACCCTCACGTGGCTGCGCGAGC
>JAUMWL010000210.1 GCA_030529665.1 Coriobacteriales bacterium | reverse complement strand
GGCTCACGACCGCACCGACCAGCGGTTCGTGATGCGAGAAGCGACAAATTCGGCCCAGAAATGTCGCAAACCACATCCCGATTCTCGTGACAGTCAAAATGCGGGAATCCGTATGGGCGCATTTGCCAAAATTTTGCAAAACTATTTAAAAAGTGCAAAAGTAATCAAGGTGCTCATGCAACAGGAGGTAAACATGGCACAAAACCCGTTTACTCCCGGTTTCGGACAGATTCCACCATATCTTGCAGGACGCGAATACGTAATACGGGACGCTTCTAACGCCCTTAGCGCAGAGGGCCACAATCCAAACTTAACCACGCTGTTTGTTGGTGCGCGAGGCACCGGTAAAACGACTCTTCTGAATTTGGTGGCCGAGAACGCAAAATCGCGTGGATGGATAGCTGCTCAAGTATCCGCTGTTCCCGGAATGCTTGACGACATACTCATAACTGCACAAAGGGCTGCCCGACACCTTGCCGTAACTACCCTACAGGCTCATCTAACACCGAAGGGAATGGCTGGTGCCTCACTTGGATGGGAAAAGGCCCCAGCTCAAACAGGCAACTGGAGATCTAACGTCACAGACCTCCTCGATTCTCTTAAAGACACCAACACAGGGCTTCTTATAACAGTTGATGACTTATCCATTCTTGATGCGTTGGAGAGCACTGTTACATCTGCGGGCAGGTCTATATCTCCCGATGCATTGAACGAGGCAGTTGATGCCATAGAGGGATCACCTTACATGATGCAACTCGTTGGTTACCTCATGTGGAATGCGCATCCCAATGTGCCAACCATCGGGCGTCATTGGACAACGTTCGCGGGGAACAGTTGGATTCGAGCTGCCAGGTTGGCGTAAGTTTATGGAAGATAAGCTCGCCGAAGAGCTCTGACCACGTTCCAGTTCATTTACAAGGGGAATCCATGAGGAGAGTGCGTACCATTATGGTTAGTATCTTTATAGTTGCGGCCGTCGTTCTTGTCGCTTTGTTCGCCGCTCTTTTGTTGTGGCTGCCCTCGTTCGTAATGACCGGCAGCCGACAAACGCTCGACGAGGCCATGCAGTGGCAGACGGAGCACTACGACACGTCGTTCTACCAGAGCCTGCAGAAGGTTGACTACACAATCGAGGGATTCGGGGGGTACCAACTACACGTGGAGCTGCTAAGAAACCCCAGCTCCACGAACGATTATGTGATCTTGTCGCACGGCTATACCGACAACCGCTTTGGCTCGCTGAAGTATGCGCAGATGTACTTGGACCTTGGCTTCAACTGCATCATCTACGACCTGCGCGGCCACGGCAAGAACGAGCCCACGTTCACCACGTATGGCGTGCTGGAGGCAAAAGACCTCGTATGCCTCATAGACGACACGCGGGAGCGCTACCCCGAGGCAGAGGTCTTTGGGCTGCACGGGGAGTCCCTTGGCGCGGCAACCACCATTACCTCGCTGAAGTACCAGCCAAAGGTCGACTTTGTGGTGGCCGACTGCGGATTTGCGGACATCGAGAACGTTCTGCGCGAGGGGTACAAGAACGCAGGCGTCCCGGAGTTTTTGGTGGACGTCGCCGATCTTGGCGCAAGGATTCGGTACGGATACGCCATAAAGGACATGCGACCGATTGACTCGCTCACGAGAAACGACGTTCCAATCCTGTTCATCCACGGTAAGGAGGACACGTTCATTTTGCCAAAGAACTCCCAGGACATGGCTGCGGCCACTCACGGGCCGAGCGAAGTACACCTGATTCCCGGTGCCGGCCATGCTGAGTCGATTCTTACCCAGCCGGACGAGTACCGGCGCTACGTAGCGGAGTTCCTAGGCAGGGGTTAGGACGCACGTTGGCGGATTGGGGCCAGGCCCCAAATCGCCATTTTGGCGGATTGGGGCCAGGCCCCAATCCGGCACATGCTACACTAGGCGACATGGGATACAAGACGTACACCTGCCCCATAGCCAAGCGCTGCGGCGGCTGCGAGCTGCTCGCCGTCCCGTACGAGCTGCAGCTCAGGCGCAAGCAGCAGGCCATGGAGCAGCTCTTTAAGGACATAGTCGAGCAGGACGGCGTCGTGCTCGAACCCATACGCGGCATGGACAAGCCTTTGGCATACAGGCACAAAGGCGCTTCTCCGTATGCGCCGGGCAAGCGCATGCGATGCGGCTTTTACGAGAAGGGCACCCATCGGCTCGCATACTGCAAGGAATGTCTGGTGGAGGCGCGCGGCATACGCCCCATCCTCAACGACGTTGCCCACATAGCCGACGAGCTGGGCATTCCCGCCTATGCGGAGGACCGGGGTACCGGCGTGCTTCGCCATGCCGTGGTGCGCAAGGGGTACGCCACATCCGACGTGCTCGTTACCCTCGTCACAAACGGCCCGAACCTCCCACACGCAAACGAGCTCGTGCGCAGGCTCCGCAAGCGCCACTCGCAGATCACCACCGTAGTGCAAAACGTGAACGACCGACGCACCAACGCCATTCTGGGCACCCGCAACAAGACCCTGTTTGGTTCCGGCGTCATCCACGACAAGCTGCTTAACTGCACGTTTGAGATTGGACCCACAAGCTTTTATCAGACGAACCCCCAGCAGACCGAGGTGCTGTACCAACTCGCCCTTGAGGGCGTGGCCGAGGCCACCACGCTGCTAGATGCCTATTGCGGCACCGGCACCATTGGCATCTGCGCGGCGCGCCAGGCAAGAGCGGACGGTCGCGAGCTGCAGGTAACAGGTGTTGAGCAGGTGAGCAACGCGGTTGGCTGCGCACGCAGGAACGCCCGCGCGAACGACCTCGCCACCCAGTGTCACTTTGTGTGCAGCGACGCCACCGAGTGGATGCGCACGCAAAAGAGCACGTCGTTTGACGCCGTCATGCTAGACCCGCCGCGAGCCGGATCAACGCCTGAGTTCCTGGCAGGCGTCGTTCGCCTGGCCCCCAAGCAGGTGGCCTATGTGTCGTGCAACCCCGTCACGCAGGTGCGCGACCTCGCCGTCCTGCGCGGAGGCGGCTACCGCGTTACGCGCATCTCTCCTGTGGACATGTTTCCCCACACCAAGCACGTGGAGTGCGTTTGCCTTTTGAGCAACTAGATTCAAAGCCGAAGACGATTACTATAAAGCTAAGGGTTCTTAATAATGAAGTGGGGACATCTGTGTAATATGGCTAATATCATCACTGGCATCCGGATTCTCTGTAGCATAGTTCTACTGTTCTTTCCTGCGTTTTCGCCCTCCTTTTATACTCTGTATGTTGTTGCAGGTGTCAGCGACATGATAGATGGTACAGTTGCCAGAAAAACAGGGACCGTTAGTGAGTTTGGATCAAAACTGGATACAGCGGCCGATTTTGTTCTGGTAGCAGTTTGCCTCATAAAGCTGATTCCAGTGCTCGATATTCCATTGTGGCTTTTTGTTTGGATTACCATTATTGCCCTAATCAAAGCAATCAATATAATATCTGGATATGTGATGCACAAAGAGTTTGTTGCCGCGCATACCATAATGAATAAGCTCACTGGCGTATTGCTTTTTATCTTGCCTCTAACATTAACAATGGTCGATTTGAGATACAGCGGAGCGCTTGTTAGTGCAGTGGCAACGTTTGCCGCAATACAGGAAGGGTATGACCTGGTCGTTGATACCAGCACGAAGTCTGCGGCAGAGAATGACCTGCTGATTGCCAACATATTCCCAATAACAGGCAGCGGCAAAAAGAATTGATATCATAGTGGCATTGGTTGGGTTGGAGGTTGGAACGCTCGTGCAGGAGGTAAGGCCATGGCGTCAAGCAAAGAATACCTCGAATTTATTCTGGACCAGCTATCAGACCTGGACGAAGTGTCCTATCGCGCCATGATGGGCGAATACATAATCTACTATCGCGGCAAGGTGATTGGCGGCATATATGACGACCGCTTTTTGGTAAAGCCCATCAAATCCGCCACGGCGATGATGCCAAATGCAAAGTTGGAGCTTCCCTACCCAGGCGCAAAAGAGATGCTGCTCGTGGACGAGGTGGAGAACAGGGAGTTCCTGCGCAAACTGTTTGAGACAATGTACGATGGG
>JAUMWL010000209.1 GCA_030529665.1 Coriobacteriales bacterium | reverse complement strand
GGCATCCGTAAGGCCAAAAACACGCCTCACGTCTGCGTTGGCAATAGCATCGGAATTAACGCAGACGAGACATGCGAGCATGTAGCAAGTCCATATCCGCTCTTGCTTGCCCATCTGGTTAATAGGCACCTTTGAGTAAAGCGTTACACGAGTGAACACCCCACCTTGGTCGATGACTCTCGGCGCGGGCAGTCCCGCCTCGCACGTTGCGCCAACGATCTTGTCCCATCCACTACCACGCTCTTCGCATATGCCGCACTTGTGTAAAAACGATGCCATCGCGTCGTTTCGCGCTCGAGGCGCCATATCGAGCATGCGATCGATGGGTACTAACGGAGTGCCGGGATTCGTGAACTCAATACGACCTTCAAAAATCTCAATCATAAGCGTGGCACCTCGCTCGCTAAGGTCCTGGTGCACTAATAGGTTGGCCACGAGCTCACGTACAGCCACCTCGGGAAAGCTTGTTGTCTTGCGTCGCATTGCTCCCACAAGGATCTCCTCCTGAGGGACGATGGCCATAACGTATTGGACCACTTCCTCATGCGAGACAAGGTATCCCCTTACGAACGACCTTTCTTGCAAGCCATTCATGCGGCCTTTTCCTCGATACTGGATAACGCGAACCGCGCGCCTTGCAAGCGTGTCAAACCGCCTAAGGTCTAAGGCCAACACAAGAGCACCCAAGTTGGTAATATCCCATCCACCGGCATCGTTTGGCCGCAAGAAGTGCTCGTTCGACAGGTCGTCAAAAATCTTTGCCATCGAAGACGGTATGGGCAGGCCGAGCGCACGATAGTATGCTGGATAGTCCAAAAGACCTGTCACCTCATCCTCGGTGAGGTCCCCTTTTGCAATGCGCAACTCCTGTGGCGTGGCATCAAGAAGTCGCCAAAGCCTTGCTTCCTTGTCTGGAAAGTTAACAATCGGCTTTTTGCTCGTCCCCATTCGTACATACGCAGTGGAACCCACGCGAGTCGGCTCCGACGTCGCTGCAGGTATCTCTAGGATTACAACAGCATTGTCGTTAATGGTTGTCTCGTAAAATCGAAAATCAATCTTTGGGTTTACCATCTGCAATAACCAGACCTCAAGTTCCTGGTTACCTCGCTTTTCTTTTCGGTAGTCGAAGGTGGTTCCCACGATCTGGTGCGTAGAGTCATCTACGCCCCAGACAAGGTATGCCCTCGGCCGCTCACAAAGCGTTGCTGCGTTACTGAGTGCCGAAATATACTCCGCTATTTCTTTGGGAGATGCGTTGTTCTCCTTAAACTCCACCCACTCAGTCTCGCTTGGAAGTGCCGCAAGCTGTGTAACCAATCGCTGCAGATAGTCGTTATGAAGGCTTTCGGGCATGCGTATGCTCCTCTTTTTGTGTGCTGACGCACGGCGATGCCACTATTATACGGCGGCATGCCTAAACAAACGCCCATCTGAGAAAGGCCAAGAGGAGCTTGCCCAATAGCCCAACGGTCCTCAAAACGTGCGTTTGCGGTAGTTAGCGGTAGTTAGCGGTAGTAAAACCTGGCTTGGCGCGGGGCCTCTAGCTGCGGTTTTTCTTGGCAGCACGGCCACACGCGCGCGTTTGCGGTAGTTAGCGGTAGTAAAACCGGGCTTAGCGCTACGCCAGACTGAAGCCGGCTTCCGTTATTGCCTCGGCTATGAGCTCCGCCTCAAGCTCGCCCTCGTATTCAACCACGCCAGTCTCGTGGTTGGCCGTCACGTTTTTTGCTCCGCGATCCTCAAGCGCCGTGCACACGAGCTTCTCGCATGCGGTGCAGTGCATGCCCGCCACGTTAATGCTGCTCTTTGCCACAGAAGCGTCATTGGCATGCGCCGCAAACAGATCCTTGAGTCCCATGGTCGTCTCCCTCCGCTATGGATGGCGCACGCAAGGCTCGTGCGCCATCGCCCTTCTTGCAAAGAGCATAGCACGACGCGAACGTACGTCTTTGCACATCGTTTTGCATAAAAACCAACGCTGCGCACAAAGGAGACCCAGAATCGACCGCCAGCGGACTGTATTGGTCCGCCAGCGGTAGCCACAAATGTCTCGGATCAACGCTTGCAAAACCGACACGCGGTTGTTTTGCAAGGTCAGAGCGGGTGGCGTGCACGATGCTGCAAGTTATGGGCAAGAAAAATGCCAACTTGCTGCCAAATGGCGTCCGTACCCTGTCTCCCTATGAGCGGTTCCAAAGACAAAAGGAGACATTCATGGCACTGTATTGGCCCGAGCAAAAAGTGGCCCTCGACATCGTGGACGACCCGTATCGCAACCCGTTTAACGGCGACGAGAGCTACACCGTCCTAAAGGTAACCTGCGCTGAGCTCTGCGACTTTGATTCGTATTGCAAGGTCATGGAGCGCCTGTGCGAACTTTTGGGCAAGGACATGCCCGACATGCCGGGATGGGAGGACAAGAGCCGCGCCTTGCACGCGCTTCTGTTGCAGGAGACGATGGAGGAGATGGCTGAGGACTCCTGCGACCTCTTTTCCGACACGCTCGATGACGCCGAGCTGGGCAGCTTGTCCAACGTGGAGATTCTTGCCACCAGCCAGGAGGAGGGGGAGCGCATGCGCGCGGCGGCACGCGAGAAGGGCCAGTACGTGCGAGGCATGAGCATTTGGGACGGACCTGTTCCTCGTGGCTCGTTTGAGATACTCTCCAACACCACGCGCATGAGCACGCCCGAGTACTTCTTCTTCCGCAAGGCGAACCAGCTTCCGCTCGCCAAGGCCGTCGCCCTTGGCATAGAGCTGTGTGGCAAGTATCGCACGTCTCTTACCCAGTACGACAGGGGTGAGGGATACGACTTCCTAAAGAACTCGCGCACTAACAAGGACACCATTCGCAACTATCTCCGCGACGTTAAGGGCACAAAGGAGGGAAAGCGGGCACGCCGCATACTAAGACTCTTGCGCGACGAGTGCAGCACGCCCATGGCATGCCACTTGTACCTGCTGCTTTGCCTGGCCGAGCAGCACGGCAGCTACGGATTCAGCAGAGCGCACTTCTCGGTAGTGTTTGACGCCGAGCATGGGTTTATGCCCTCCTCGTCGGGCAAGTACTTGGCGTATGACCTCTGCTGGCCGAGCAAGCACGTTGCCTTGCAGTACACCGGCACCAAGCCGCCCTCGTCGCGCGACCTCAAGGCGCTTCAGACAAATGGCATGCACGTGCTGTATGTGACCGACTCCGATGTTGCGGACCCCCAGAAGTTTGACGAGATGTCCAGAAAGCTTGCCAAGCTTTTGGGAGAAGAAGTTCCCGAGCCTACGGCGGCATGGCGGGAGGCACGAGACAAGCTGCGCAAGACCATGCCCGTGCCAGACTATGATCACATGCGGCTAACTATGGACGACATTAGCGAGCACTGCACGGCCTAGAGACCTTACCAAATAAGTGTGGACCGAGAAAGGGGGCACACCTCTGCGAGGCATGTCCCCCTTTCTCGGTCTTTTTACTCGACCCTTTAGCAGATCTTAGCGCTCGCCAGAGGCGCGACGCTCCTGGTACTCCTGGGCAAGGCGCTGCTGAACGTCGTGCGGCACCTGCTCGTAGCCGCTTACCTCGAGCTCGAACTCGCCCGTGCCACGGGTGAGGGAGCGCAGGCGGGTGGCGTAGTCGGTAACCTCGGCGTACGGCACGGTGGCCTCTACCGTGGTCTCGCCGGGGTTGGTGGCGGACATGCCCTCCACGCGACCGCGGCTGGCCGAGATGTCACCCATAACGGCGCCGGCGTAGCTCTCGGGAACCGTGATCTTGAGGTGCGCCATGGGCTCGAGCAGCACGGCGTCGGCCTGGCTCACTGCGTCCTGGAAGCCCAGACGAGCGGCCGTCTTGAATGCCATCTCGTTGGAGTCCACGGGGTGGAACTGGCCGTCGTACACGGCAACCTTAACGTCGATGACGGGATAGCCTGCGAGCACGCCGCCCTTCATGGTCTCTTGCACGCCCTTGTCGATGGCAGGGATAAAGCCACGCGGAATGGCGCCGCCCACGACCTCGTCAAGGAACTCGTAGCCCGCGTCGGGGTTGGGCTCAATGCGCAGGCGGCAGTCGGCAAACTGGCCGGAACC
>JAUMWL010000066.1 GCA_030529665.1 Coriobacteriales bacterium | reverse complement strand
GGAAGCAGACACGGCAGAGACCAAACTTGCGGTACACGGAGTGGGGACGCCCACAACGCTGGCAACGGTTCTGCTTGCGCGTCGAAAACTTCGGCTCACGCGCTGCCTTGACGATCATCGATGTCTTTGCCAAAACTCCTCCTTCTTATGGTGAGCCCCAACCTGTTTGGGGCGCCTACCGGCTCATTGGACCAAAGGGGACCGTCCCCTTTGGTCCGGTTGGGAACGCTACTCCGCCTTGAACGGGAAGTGGAAGGCGGAAAGAAGCGCCTTGCCCTCCTCGTTGGTGGGAGCGGTGGTAACGATGGTGATGTCCATGCCGCGGGTGCGGTCGATCTTGTCGTAGTCGATCTCGGGGAAGACGAGCTGCTCCTTAAAGCCCATGGAGAAGTTGCCACGGCCGTCGAAGCTCTTGGGAGAGATGCCGCGGAAGTCGCGGATACGAGGGATGGCGATGGCGATGAGGCGATCCAGGAACTCCCACATGCGGTCGCCACGCAGGGTTACCTTGGCGCCAATGGGCATGCCCTGACGCAGCTTAAAGGTAGCGATGGACTTGCGGGCGTGGGTGACGATGGGCTGCTGACCGGTGATGGCGCGCAGGTCGGCAACGGCGCCGTCGATGGCCTTGGAGTCGGTGGCTGCCTCGCCAACGCCCATGTTAACCACGATCTTCTCGAACTTGGGGATCTGGTTTACGTTCTTGTAGCCAAACTGCTTTTGCAGCTCGTCGCGAACGGTCGCGTAGTAGTACTCCTTAAGGCGCGGTACGTACTTCTCTTCTGCCATAATACTCTCCTTAACTCTTGGATGGATGACGTGCGGGATTTCCAACCTCGCACCTCTCGGTTTGGCACGCCGAGAGCCATGCGTGTCCACACAGACACGAAGCGGTATGTTACTCCATTAATGTGTGGGTGGTGTGGAGAGATGTGGCTGCACAAAGGGGACAGTCCCCCGAGTACAGGCCGTACAGAGGGGACTGTCCTTCGAGTGCGGGCCGTGATGAGCCAACACTGGGAACCGTCTTTGCACGGCCTGCACTCGGGGGACTGTCCCCTCTGTACGGCCTCAGCCAAGGCGCCTTTGTACGGCCAAGCCAATGGCCCCGGCGCCCACGACGGCAAGCACGACGACCGGCACGTACGAGGTGCTGTCGCCAGTTTGCGTGAGACCATCGGACGTGGTAGTGCTCGAAGTACTGCTCGACGTAGTACCCGAGGTCGTACTCGACGTGGTGCCCGAGGTCGTGCTGGAGGTGGTGCTCTGCTGCCGGTTGCCCGTTTGCTGCTGCACTTCCTGTTGCTCCTGCGTCTCGCGCTCGCGGGTGCGGCGCTCCTCATCGGTAACGTGCATCGTTGCCTTGTCGAACAGGCTTATTACGAAGGCCTGCTCGGGGCCGCTGCCACGTATGGCGCCGGACTCCGCGTTGCCATCTTCCCCACCGCTCAGGATCTCGCCCGTGGTGTTAAAGTCGTCGGAGTGGATGATAAACTCAACGTCCTTGGCCTTCTCATACCCTTCGGGCACTGAGACCTCGCGCAGGATGTACACCGTGTCGATGTCCAGGGCGCCATGGACGCCTCCGGCGTTGCGCGCGATCTCGTGCGTGGTGCCGTCGCTCGTCCACTCGTCTACGACCTCGCCGGTCTCCTTCTTTATTACCTGCAGGACGGCACCCTTTACCTGATCGCGCGAGCCCGTTTCCAACTTGTCCACGTTAAGGCGCGTGATGTTGTCGGCGACCGGGTTGATGGTCTCGGTTGGGTCGTAGTCAATCACTGTTTTTGCGTGAGCGCGGACGGGTGCCACGATCGTGGCGACGACGAGCGCCGCCACGATCGCACCGAATGCTTGCCGCTGTAACCTGCTTCCTCGCATGCTGCCGCGTCAATCCCTTCACCTATGGGGTTATCTGGTAACCCCAGGACAATACTTCGCGAAGTCATCATCCGCTTCGTACACCAGTCTAAACTTGCCGTTCTCCTTGTCGTGGACAAGGGTGAAGTAGTCGGTGGGATACGGGTCGACCAGGTGACCCGCAGGCGGCGGCCACTCCTCCAGGAAGTAGTACGCCACGCCCTCGAGCAGCGGGATGTCGTAGTAGAGGTCGCCGTTGTCGCTGGAGACGAGCTCACTGCCCTCCTCGTCAACCTGGTTGCGGCCAAGGCCCATGTACACGTCCTCGCCGTTGGGGTTGAGCATCCACAGGCCGTAGTGCGCGCCAGGCAGCGGGTCGTAGGGCTCCTCGCGCGAACGCTTGACCGCGTGGATAACGATGGTGTCGTATTCGTTGATAAACGTCGGGTTGTCGGTGGCCTTGATCACGCCAGACTCGTCGGCCTGCGTGTAGGTGCCGGTTGCCACAACGGCTCCACCCTCACCCGCGGTCACGCTTACCGAGAGCTTGATTACCTCGTCGTCGTATGCCACCGTCTCGTCGGTACCCTTGACCTCCACGATGGTGTAGGTAAAGGGCTTGTTAATGTCCTCGGGGCCGTACTGGAAGTCGCCAAAGGAGACCTTGCCATTGGCGTCGTTGGGTGCGGTCTTGAGCGGCGTGCCTTGCGCGCTGTCGCCCTCGTAGATTGCAAACTGGAACTCGCCGCCTTTGAGAATACCGTTCTTGAGGACCTTGCTCACGGCAGGCTCAAAGTTGGTGAAGCTCGTGGCCTGCGCCTGCGCGCGCAGCGCACGCGAACGGAACGACATGGACACCATGGCGTTGTTGTACATCGTGGGACGCGCGTTGTTGCCGGAAAGCTGCACAAAGTGCTCGCCGTCGTCGGCCAGGTAGTAAGTGACGGCGGGATTCTGCCCATCGTCAACATGCACCTTTACGCCAATCGCCGCGTCATCGTAGGTAATCTTTTGTCCGTCGTTGGAGGCAGCCTCGCGAATCACGTAGTAGTAGTCGCCCTTTTGGTGGTAGGTGATGGTAGGCATTGTTACGGTAGCCAGCCCGTTTTGGAAGGCCCCGTTGGTTCCCTTGGCGGCAAGGGCCTTGCCGTCGTCCGCAAAGGCGTCGGTGTAGACGGGCTCGACTCCCTCGCGCGCCGTCTTAAACGAATCGTCCGTCACTGCCTTCAACATGAAGTCGAACTTGGCGTTCGTGTCGTATCCGTAATACTCCTTGCTAAAGGAGATGTTGGCTTCCCTGCCAAAGTACGTGTTGGTGAACACGGGCACCTCGTTGTTCTGGTAATTAACCTGTGCGGTAAGGTTGCCCTTGCCATCGTCGGTGGTAACGATGGTCACCGTTTGCTCGGTGTTGTCGTATGTGACGCCGTCCTTAACCCGGTGCTCGACGCCCTGTTCGTCCGTGACCTTTTCGGCATCGGCAGGAGGAACCTCCTTGATGATGTAGGTCCTGGTGCCGGCCTGATCAATCTCGATGTTGCCGAACTTGACGCTCGCCTGGTCCGTCTTTGTTTGCTCGTCGTATGTGTCGTTGTCACCCGAGCGGGTCGTGGTCTTGAGCTCGTCGTCGTCATACTCCGGAAGTCGCTCGTTGTTCTTGCCCACATAGTAGAGTTGGAACCTAAAGTCGTCGCCCGCGGCAATCTGTCTGCCCACAAGCTGCTTCTTCGCCTCGAGCTCAACCGTTATGGGTGTGGGGGTATACGTGTTGAGGAATTCGAGTGTGTCGACCACCTTGTCACCCAGCTTGTACTCAGGATTTGCCTGAATCGTCTGGGTGGCCTCATCCTTGGTAACCGTAAAGGTCACATCGTACTGGATGGTCGTGTAGGTAACGCCGTCCTTTACGTAGTGTCCACTCTGATCCGGGTCAATGCCCTCGTGGCTCTCCTTCACGCGGTAACTAAACGTCTTGCCCACGTCTTTTTCGGTGAACTCAAACGTGCCAAAGTCAGCCACGTGTTTGCCGTCGTTCGTTTGAGTCGTGGCCGTGGTGGAGATACCGCATTCCTTGAGCTTCTTCGCACTATCACCGTCTGCCGTACCAATTGCCGCGAGCTCGAACGTATACTCTTCTCCCACATTCCACTGAGTGCGTCCCTTAATGGCCTTCTCTGCCTTGAGCGGGTGCGTGACCACGTACGTGTTGGTGAACTCGAATGCGGGCTGTCCCTCTTGGGCAGCGCTCACCGCAAGCGTGCCGTCGCCGTTGTCGGTAACGGAAACGCTCACTTGCTTCGTCATTGCCGTGTCGTTGTTAACATCATCGACCTTGCCAGACTCAGTAATGGTATAGACGTACGGTGCCTCGCGAGCGTCTTTTAGCTCATACGCAATGTTACCAAAGTCTATGCTCTCGCCGCTGTTGGTCACTTTTGTGACAGCCGGCATTGGCGCATCCGGCTCATTGGAGGCGATTTCAAAGGTCCACGCATCTCCCTCTTGGAGCGGGCGACCGGTTAGCGACTTCTTCCCTGTAAGGTGGATGCTTCCCGTTGCGTTGTACGTGTTTTCGATCTCGAGGGCTTTCTTGCCAGCCACGTCGTCGTACGTGACCATGGCTTTGAGTGCGCCTTCTGGATCAGGCTTAGCGACGACCACGGTCACCGTGTGCTTCTCCGTGTCGTACGTGATGCCGTTATACGTGCCGTCGGTTTCTATGTCGTCAGGCAGATTCTCCTTTATGGTGTACTCGTATGTGCCGGCCTGCGTAAAGACAATGTCTTCAAACGTCGCAGTCTTGGCGTCCTTCGTGGCCGTCCTCACCTGCTTGCCATTGAGCGCGTGCGCGGGCATCGGCGCCTTGCCAACTGCCTCAAGCGTGAACGAGAATCCCTCCTCGGCGCCCTCAGGCCACCTCACGCTATCCCAGTACTCGCCAAATTGCTTGGTTACTTTGAGCTGGGCGGATGTTGTCTTGAGGTTGTTGGTAAAGCGAGCGACTGGGATGTCACTCGTGTTGTTTGTCGTTACGGCGATCGTTTGCTTGCCATGAGGTGTAATTTGAATGTGCTTGGTCGGGTCAAGGCTGTTTGCGAGCTCCTCGACCGTGTACTCCCCAAGCAAGACGTTATCGAACGTTTTGGTCTGTGCCCGGCCGTTCTCTATGGTTATGGTGACGTCTTTGCCCTGTGCGTACTCGCCGGGTCCCGTAATCCTAAACGTGTAGGTACCGTCGGCGGGACTCTTGGTAAGACCGTCAGGCGCCTCGCCATCGACCAAGACGGTCTTCGTGATCTGGAACGAGCCATACTGGCGAGTGTTGACCACCGTAACCGTGTTTGTGTCGCCCTTGGTTATGGCTTGGCCTACCTGCCCCTCGTAGGTGGTCTCAAAGTCGGTGTAGGGATTCTCGGTAACGGTGTAGGTGGTGCCAACCGGCAGACCCTCGATGAGTCGATGCTGGCCATGCGCGAGCTCGAACGTGGCGACTCCGGACTTAAACTCCGTGGCGTTGTCGCCTGTTCCGTACGTATTGTTGAGTCTCGGGTTGTGAAGGTCGACCTGGATGGTAAACGGCTTCGTCTCATCGCCAGCCGCGGCGCGATCAACCCGCTTCTCCACCTGCAAATTGCCCTCTTTGCGCGCGTTGTTAAAGACAGCACTCGCGGTTGTATTGGCCACGATGGTGCCCGAATCATTCTGCGGAGTCGTGTCGAACTCAGCATCGGGATTCTCGGTAACCGTGTAGGTTATGCCCGCGGGAAGCCCGGTCGCAGTCTTTGTTTGGCCATCCGTTAGGCTAAACCTGGCCACGCCGTCGTGGAACTCCATTCCCGTTTCTTCGTCACCAAACCAACCGTTAAGCGCTGCGCCAACCGTTACGATGAAGGAGAATTCCTTTGCCGTGTCCGCTGCCGTGTCCGCGTTGGTGCTGCTGGTTACGTGCTTGGTAACCGAGAGGTTCCCTTCCTTGCGCGTGTTGGTAAAGGTGGCGACCGCCGCTCCCGCTGCTCCCACCTCGCCGGTTGCCTGAGCAGGCTCGACGGTATAATTACTGCCCTCGTCCAGCACTTCGGTAACGGTGTAGGTCGTGCCCTTGGGCAGGCCACGAATCACCCTTGATGTGCCGCCCTGCACTTCCACCGACCTGGCAACGCCGTCGGTAAAGGTCACGCCACTATACGTCCCGCTTACCGCTGGATTCAGCGTGATGTCGAACTGGTACGTCGCCGTCTGGTCTGCCACAACCTTTGAGTCCACATTCTTGGAAATCGTCAAGTCGCCTTCGTCACGGGCGTTGGAAACAACGGCAACCGCCTGCGTTCCACTAATCGTGCCCGTCTTTCCGCTGTAGGTCGTAGTAAAGCCATTGGCGTCTGTTTCCTCAACCGTATACGCAATACCCTGCGGCATGTCCGTGGCCAACTTGTACTCGTTGTGCGCCAACGAGAAGTGCGCAACACCGTTCGCATCGAACTCGATGGCATGCTCGCCCGAGCCATAGGTCTTGGCTCCGTCAAGCGGATTGTTGGTGAGTGTTACCGTAAAGTCAAACTTTTGGTTTTGGCTCTGGTCTGCAGACGTACTGCTCGCCACCGTCTTTTGTACCTTGAGCTCACCCTTGTTGCGGGTGTTCTTGAATACAACGGATGCCTGGTCCTTACCAAGCGTGCCAGAAGCGTTGCTCGGCGTCACGTCGAATCCCGCCGACGACTCCTGCTTCTCTTCGACGCTATACGTAATGCCTACGGGCAATCCTTCAATTTTCTTGCTGTTGTCACCCGTAACCGTTACCGTGCCAATGCCGTTCTCGAAGGTCACGCCGCTAAACGTGCCATTGATGGTGTCGTCGCCAAGCGTGACGGTGAATTTGTAGTCTTTGGAGTGGTCTGCCGCAACATCGGAGTCCACGGTCTTGTGCACCTCAAGCGATGTGGTTGTGTGACTATTTGTAAAGCTGACCTCATTAACACCCGACTCATTAGTGTCCTCGCCTATGGTTCCGGTCGCGTTTTGCGGATCCACGGTCATGTTGTTGTGAGAAGTCGCTTCCTCTGTGACTTCGTAGGTTATCCCACGCGGAAGGCCGCTGATTGTTCTGGTTTCCCCGCCAACAACCTTGACCCGCGCGCGTCCATCGGTAAAGGTCACCGCGTCCTCACCAGTGCCATACGTCTTGCTGATTGCCTGACCCAGGCGTAGCGTAAACCAGTACTCCGCGTCTTCCTCTGCGGGAATGCTGGAAACGACTTTCTTGCTAATCTGTAGTGAGCCAGACTCGCGGTAGTTGACAAACTCCTCGGTGGCTATGGTGTTGTGCCCAATCGTCCCGGTGTGTGTCTTGTTGTCGTTGGCCATATATGCGTTGCGCTCGCCATCGAGCACCTCGGTTACCGTGTACTTGGTTCCGTCAGGCAATCCCTCGGCAACGGCTGATTCCGTATCGGAGAGCCATATCGTTGCCAATCCCTCATTGTTGAACGTCATGTCCTTGTACGTGCCCGTAACAGGGGGATCGAGCTGCACCGTGAACTGGTATTGTGCGGAGTGGTCTGCCTGCACATCGGACAGGACGCTCTTGGAGACCACCAAGTTGCCCTTCTTGACGCTGGTGTTGACAAACGACGTGTTGGTCGTTGCCGCAATGGAACCCTTTTCATTTGCAGATGTGGTCGTGAAGCCCTCTACGGAGGTCTCGCTTACCTCGTATGCAATGCCATGCGGCAGTCCAACAATAGTCTTTGACTCACCGTCTTTGAGCTCGATTGTGGCCTTGCCCTCGTTATTGAACTCACATTGCTCGTCGCTATCCTTTACCTGATACTTGCCACTCACTGCAGAATCGAGCTGAATGGTAAACGTGAACGTTTGCTGCCTGTCCTGTGCGTTCGTGGAGTTCACGGTCTTGGAAACCGTAAGCTCGCCGGTCTTGCGGGTGTTCTTGAAGGCGACCTGGGCGTTTGCGCCCGCGGTGATCGTGCCCTGCTTGTTGCCCGACTCAATCGCGCTGTCGAAGTTGGTGTCCACGACCTCCGTGACCACGTAGCCGACGCCGGCGGGCAGATTCTTCACCGTCGTGGAGCCGTTGCCCCTCACGCTCACGGTCGCAAGGCCGTGCGCGAACGTGACGTCCTCGCCGCCCTGCGTCTTGAACGTGCCGCCGAGGTCGAGGTCGTCCTGCCCGTCCTTGAGCTGGATGGTGAACTGGTAGTCGCGGGTGTCATCGCCGGGCACCGTCGAGTCGACCGACTTCTCGATTGTGATGTCGCCGGTCTTACGGGTGTTCTTAAACGCGACCTCGGCGTTGCCGTTCGCGGGAATCGTTCCCTGGCTGTCGCCCGACACCTTCTCGCTGTCGAAGTTGGTGTCCGCGACCTCCGTTACCACGTAGCCGACGCCGGCGGGCAGATTCTTCACCGTCGTGGAGCCGTTGCCCCTCACGCTCACGGTCGCAAGGCCGTGCGCGAACGTGACGTCCTCGCCGCCCTGCGTCTTGAACGTGCCGCCGAGGTCGAGGTCGTCCTGCCCGTCCTTGAGCTGGATGGTGAACTGGTAGTCGCGGGTGTCATCGCCGGGCACCGGCGAAACGACCGACTTCTCGATGGTGATCTCGCCGGACTTGCGGGTGTTCTTGAAGGTGACCGATGAAGTCTTGCCGGCCTCGATTGTTCCCGTTGCGTACCCAGCAGTCACCACGCTCGTGAAGTTTGTGTCCTCCTGCTCGGTAACACGATACTGAGTGCCTGCAGGCAACCCAGTAATCGCCTTCGTGCCGTTGCCCTGCACAGAAACGGTAGCCTTGCCGTCTTTGAACTCCACGGCGTCATCGCCTTCACCAAAGGTCTGATTGATGTGGCTGCCGACCAGCTCAACGGTAAACGTGTACGTCCTTGAAGCATCCGCAGGAACATCGGACACCACCGTCTTGGAGATTACCAGTCCGCTTTTCTTGGTATTGGTAAAGGTGTGGGTGGATCCGTCGGCATGCACCGTACCACTCGCCTGCGCGGGCGACACCACAAACCCATCCGCTGAGGCAGGCTCCTCGGATACGTTGTAGCCAATGCCAACGGGCAGGCCCTTGATGGTAATCTGCTCGCTACCCGTTACCTCTGGGTATGCGATGCTGTTCTCAAACTTAATCTTTTTATTGGGCACCGACGTCTCGAATTCGCCATTGATGCCTGATGTCGTAAGCTGCAGCATAAACTTATAGGTGTTTTGGTTGTCTGCGGCATCTTCCGAGACGACCGACTTTGCAATCGTGATGTCGCCTGTCTTGCGGGTGTTCTTGAAGGTGACCGACGCAGTCTTGCCGGCCTCGATGGTTCCCGTTGCGTGCCCAGCGGTCACCTCGTTCGTGAAGTTGTCGGCCGCGACCTCCGTTACCACGTAGCCGACGCCGGCGGGAAGGCCCACGACCTTCGTGGAGCCGGTTCCCGCGACGTCGACGGTCGCGCGCCCGCCCTCGAACTTCACGTCCTCGCCTCCCTGCGTCTTGAACGTGCCGTCGAGGTCGAGGTCGTCCTGCCCGTCCTTGAGCTGGATGGTGAACTGGTAGTTGCTGGTCTTGTCGCCGAGCACCGGTGAGACGACCGACTTCGCTATGGTGATGTCGCCGGCCTTGCGGGTATTGGTGAACTGTGCCACAGCATTCGCGCCACTCGATGTGGTTCCCGTCTCAGCCGCGACATCGTTGAACACGAGCTTTTGCTCGTTGGTCAAGACTTCCTCAACCTGATACTGCGTTCCGGCCGGCAAACCAGTCGCCGTTTTGGTTTGGTTGTGCGTAAGCGTAAACTCTGCAACGTTGTTGGTAAAGGTCATGCCGTCGTACGTGCCGCTGATGGCAGGATTGCTCGTAAGCGTTACCTTAAACGCAAACTCCTTGCTCGTGTCATCGCCTATGGGATTCGAGACGACCTTCTTAACTTCAAGACCGCTGGTCTCGTACGCAACGTTGTTGGTGATGGTGGCTATAACTGCCTTGTCGCCCGTCTTGTTGGCCTCAACCGTCACGTGCACCGGAGTTTGGTAGCCCGTCGTACCGTTGTTGGGATTGTCTTCCTTTACCCAATAGTCGCCCGCCTGCAGATTGGTCACCTCTGCGCTGGTAACTGGATTGCCGTCATTCCCAATTGTGAGGCGTACCGTGCGCTTTTCCCCATTGTTGTCGACTGCGGGGTTCTTGCACTCGGCATCGGTGTAGATCTTGAACGTGTACGTGCCAGCAAGCTTCGCCTTCGCGTATGCGGTTTTGGGTGTGTTGCCATTCTCCTTAACGATCTTTTGAACCTTGAGCCCACCCAGCTGTTTGCGCGTGTTGGTAAATGATGCCGTTGCGTTGCCCGTACTTATGGTGCCGCTGTCACCGTTTGCGGCAGACGTAAAGTCATCATCCACCTCCTCGGTCACCGTGTACGCAACGCCTGTGGGCAGGCCGGTAATCGTCTTGGACTGGCCACCCTTGAGTGTGATAGTTGCAGACGTGCCATTCGCGTCAAACGCGATCTTCTCATCGCTGTCCTTTACGTCAAACGTTCCGGACGTGACGGGATTGGTGAGTCTGACAGTAAACCGGAATTCCTTGTCCTGGTCACCCTGCTGCGGATTGGCCAATGTCTTGGATATGGTGAGCTCGCCCGTTTGGCTGTCACTCGTGGTGTTGTTAAACACCGGCGGTTGTCCGTTGGGATACGCGACCGTCGCGTTCATGTCCTGGTCGATGGTTACCGTGACTTCACGCGCAGGCGACTGGTCGTAAGTGATGCCACTCTGCCCATCTTGCACCTCCACGATGGTGTAGGTGTGCGTTCCGGCGGTACTGTACGAGAGGTTGAAGGCAACCTTGCCAGCCGCATTGTTGGTTGCGGTTTGCACCACCCTGTCGCCTTCTCTGAGCTCAAAGTTAAAGCGATGGTCTCCCGGCTGTGCGCCGTTAAGCTGCTTGGTGGCCTCTATCTTTGCCACATCCTTGTCGTAGTTCTGGTTGTAGTGCATCCAAATGCTGTGCCACTCGCCACTCGTGTTGTTAATGCTGTCTGCGACCAACCAGCCAGCACTGGTAGAGGAGACGTTTATATATGCCTGCGGGCAAATGACTATTCCCGCAACGGACATCATCGTCTTGACCGTCTTGGCGTTTGGCAGATTGAAGATGATCGTCTTGGTGATGTCTTCTATGTCTTGAGAAGCGCCGTTGAGCATGGAGTCGGACGCAGTCGTTACATCTTTTGTATGCTTGCCGTCTTTGTCATAGCATTTGTTGGTAATTTCGTACTTACCAAGCTGTACGTTCTCTTGGGCAGAGTTAAACACCAGCACCTGATCGGACCTCTTGGTAATGATGAGCTTGCAGTCATTACCGAACACGTAATCCATAAGGGACTGGGTGCCGTTGACGGGCTCATCCAAGGAAACGTATACGGTGCCAGGGCCTCGGTCGGTGATGTCCAGATAAATCTTTTGGCTGTTCATCATGCTTGCGAGACCGCCGCGAATGGTAGACCGTCCCAGCATGGCGGCAGACTGTGCTTTTACGTGGTCAATCATTGAGTCAATGTAGGCGTTAACGTCTTCCTGCGACATCTCGTGGTATTCAATCAGGCTCGTCGAACCGTCGTATGCCCTGTTTACCTCGCCCTCGTGGTAGATGTGCTGGCGAGCCTCAAGTGGAGCATACAGCACCGCCTTGTCGCTCTTGATCATCTGCCGGCCGTAGCCTTCAACGCTCCCTACGTACCATGGCTGTTTATTCGAGCCGTCATCGTAGGCCACTTTGCCGCCACTCTGGATGCCAGACTGATGGCCAGGCACGGCTATAGTCTTGATAGCCACATTGGTCTCTGCGTCATTGTTGACGTACCACGTGTTGCCCACGTAACCAAAGTAGCGTGCGTTGCCCAACACAGATTCCAGGTCCACACCGTCTTGTGCGGCCGGCTCAGCAAAGTTGCGCAAGCGTACCGTTTGCGTATAGCTCTTGTGATCGCCGGTCACTTTGGATGAGATGACGCCATACTCGGCCGTAATGTTGCCATGCTGCTGCAGGCCCAAACGTTTATAGTTGGAGCTGTCCGCAACGTTGCCATCCCAACCCACAACATCTCTTAGCGTTAGGTTAGACGAGCTGGACTCCAGGATCTCCAGTTTGAGCGTCTCGTAGCCGTTGAACACGTCATTCTTTGCGTTGTTGCTCTTGTCATACCAATCGTTCGCTATTTCCAGCGTCTGCGTTTGGCCAGTGCTCGGATTGATCTTGAGCAGTTGATAGGAGTCCTCAGTCGTACGGTGGTCGAGTTTGATGAACAGGTAGTAGTTATCGCCACCGTTAATCGTCACGTCCTCATCGGTCTTTACGTTAATGGTGAGGGATTTAGACTTAGGCTGCTCAAGTTTGATGAGCGTTGTGGTGGGATCGTCCTGGAGCTTCTTGTTGTAGATAAAGTCATATCCAGGTATAAAGCGATCCGCGTTATTTACCGCGTCGTCCAAGCTCGTCACTTCTCCGTTGGGCTTGGTATACAACGTGACCTCGATGTCGTAAAGATTGGGGTAGAACGGCATGGATCCGCCGTTTTGCCTGGTGATGGTATCGAACTGCACGGTTGCCTGTCGGTCCCTATTGATCACGTCCTTGCTGAGGACCTGTCGCGCCCAACCGAGCACGTCGCCGTTGCTATTGCCCTTGAGCCTAAACGTTGCGATTGCATACACGTCTTTGGTGAGCTCGGGATCCATGGCGTCGAGCAGTTGCTCCCCGTCATCCTTAACAAACTTCGTGATAACCGTCTGCTGTCCCGCGGCCTGCTTTGCGAAGTCCGCTCGGAAGGAATCGCCCGTATCCTCGGAAGTGTAGCGCCAGCCCTTTGTGGAATAGTCTTCGCTAAAGTAGCCTTCGCTGAGCTTTATGTTTCCGGTGTAGGAAGCAAAGAAATCATCATATGCGCCAACGTTTGGGTTGTGTACCTCGGCAATGCACGCGAAGTCGATGGTAAAGGGCTCGGTGTCGCTGAGCTTGATGGAATACGTTTTGTCTTCGTCGCTGTTCTCAAGGTCGAGGAGGACTTGCTTCGGCTCTTTCCAGCTTCCATGATCCACATATCCCTTGACGTAGATCTTGTATTTGCTCAAATCGAAGTCAGCCGTGGTTCCATTCCCGTCCTCGTCAGTAAACGATACGGTTACCGGATAGGCCTTTTGGCCAATGACATTCTGCTCGTTGTTGGTGAGTCCCGTTACGCCAACCACGCACAGGCTATCCAAGCTCACTTGCACGTTCTCGGCCGCCACGTTGGCATCCTGGTCTATGGGCCTATCGACAATGATGTCGTTTGCCTTGATGTTTGTCGCGTCAGCCGTGGTGTCCACGCCGCTTCGCACAGAATCCTTAAGCGGAAGATGGTTGACTTCGATGGTCTGAGCCTTATCACCATCGATTCCCTCGCTGAGCTGCTGATGCTTAAACTGGAAGTCAAGCTTTACCTGTCCCTCCGCAAGCGGTACCTCAACGCGCTCGTCGGCGATAGCCTTGCCATCCTGGTCCTTCTTGGCCGTGAAGAAGCCCACGTCGTAGAGGAGCGTGTTGTCTTCGGTATACTCAACGCCTGTTCGTGCGTTGTTGTTGAGCGCCTCCATGTACGCGTCGTAGTTGTAGGCGGGATTGCCCTGCTCGTCCTTGGAGTCCTTGGTGATGGGCTTAACCTCAAACGCGACGTCTGCGGGCAACGCGCTAGGGTCGGTGAGCTCAGCCGTGACCTTAATGTCGTCGTTCTCGAACACAAAGGTTTTCTGCTCGTTGCGTTTCTCCTCAATGGGCAGCGTCTTGGAATCAGCTGCAAAGGGATCAGTCTTGGCGGTAACTGTGATGAGCAATCCCTCAGTGACGAGCTCGCCGGGGACCACGTACGTGCCATGCTCGTTGGGCTCAAGTATGGTCTCCACGTCATCGAGTGTGGTCTTTACCTCTTCCAGAACGCATCCGTCATCCGCGTTTGCCACGAACTCGAAGGGGCGCCCACCCGTAATGGAAATGCTCTTGGTTGGGAATCCAACCGTCTGGCCCTTGTAATGTATGTAGGCGTGCTCAAACGACAGCGCAATCTCCACTTCGCGCTTGTCGCTCTGCGTGCCTTCCACAATCTCGGGAACGATTTCACCGGCCTTAACCTCGTCCTTGTTGGCCTCGTCCTTAGCCTCGTTGGTCTTGGACTCGTCGTCTTTGGCCTCATCGCCTGTCTGCTCCGTGCCCTGATCGGGTTCGATGGCTGGTTCCTCGGTCGTTGCCTGCGACTCCTGCTCGTTTTGCGCGGGAGCCGGCGTCTCCTGAGAGTCGGATTGCGTCTGGGCAGATGGCTGCGCATCCGGTGTCTCGCTTTGCGCTGTTACGTTGGCGTCCTGCTCGCCTACCTCCGCGGCATACGCAAGCGGAGAGTTCATGGACACCATGGATAGGGTGAGCAGCACTACGAGCGCCCTGCGGCCCAGTTCCTTGAGGGTCAGCGGTGTGTGGTTATTGTGCCTGTTAGTCTTCATCTTCTCTCTCACCCTACCATCTACGCCGTAAGGTCGTCATTGGACGACTCGTCTTGGCTTTGCTTGCGACGCTTGAACACGAAGAAGAATATGAGTGCCGCGGCAACGGCGGCCGCCGCCGCGATGCCACCAACGAGCGCGGCGTTCTTGCCGGCAATCGATGCGTCACCCTTGGATGCGGACGGACCGGCCAACGGGTTGGCGTCGTCCTCGATGCGCGTGGTGGCCAGGTCGTTGCCACCCTCGTCCACCAAGGCGTTGCCGTCGGGACCATCGACCGTACGGAGGTCGGTTCCCGTTTGCAGGCCGGTGTCGGTGGGCTGGTTGGCCGCATTGCCCGCAGCACCTCCGCCCGCCGCCTGCGTGGCGTCGGCACCCTGCGCGGTCGTACCCTCATTCGTGGTGCCTTGGTCGGTAGTACCTTGGTTCGT
>JAUMWL010000065.1 GCA_030529665.1 Coriobacteriales bacterium | reverse complement strand
TGGTGCGGAAGTAGAACTGGGGACGATAGCCGCTGAAGAACGGGGTGTGACGGCCGCCCTCCTCCTTGGTGAGAACGTAAATCTCGCCGGTGAACTTGGCGTGCGGGGTAACGGAGCCGGGAGCGCACAGAACCTGGCCGCGCTCGATCTGCTCGCGCTTGATGCCACGCAGGAGGATACCCACGTTGTCGCCAGCCTCGCAGTAGTCCATGGACTTACGGAACATCTCGATACCGGTGGCGACGGAGCTCTGGGTCTCCTTGATGCCAACGATCTCGACGGGGGTGTTGAGCTTGAGCTGACCGCGCTCAACACGGCCGGTGGCAACGGTGCCGCGGCCGGAGATGGTCATAACGTCCTCGATAGCCATGAGGAACGGCTTCTCGTTGTCACGAGCAGGCGTGGGGATGTAGCTGTCAACCTCGTCCATGAGCTCACGGATGGCGCCGTAGTACTCCTCGTCACCCTCGAGAGCCTTGAGAGCGGAGCCCTTGACGATGGGGAGGTCGTCGCCGGGGAAGTCGTACTCGTCGAGGAGCTCACGGGTCTCCATCTCAACGAGCTCGATGAGCTCCTCGTCGTCAACCATGTCGCACTTGTTGAGGAAGACGATGATGTAAGGAACGCCTACCTGGCGGGCAAGAAGGATGTGCTCGCGGGTCTGGGCCATGGGGCCGTCGGTGGCAGCGATAACCAGGATTGCGCCGTCCATCTGAGCAGCGCCGGAAATCATGTTCTTGATGTAGTCGGCGTGACCCGGGCAGTCAACGTGAGCATAGTGACGCTCGGCGGTCTCGTACTCAACGTGAGCAACGGAAATCGTAATACCGCGCTGACGCTCCTCGGGAGCCTTGTCGATCTGATCGAATGCGGTGAAGTCTGCCTTGCAGCCCTCGGTCTCGGAAAGCACGCGGGTGATAGCAGCGGTAAGGGTGGTCTTGCCGTGGTCGACGTGACCAATCGTACCGATGTTCACATGCGGCTTACTACGCTCGAACTTCTGTTTGGCCATTGCAGTCCTCCTTATGCAACCTTTTACGGCCTTAATGCCTTTATATGTTCAGCGGCGCCGGAGCGCCGCGTGACATCTGGTACCGGTGACTGGATTTGAACCAGTGACAACACGGGTATGAACCGTGCGCTCTGACCAACTGAGCTACACCGGCATGGTGTTTGCTTGAAAAATGGAGCCCGCGACCAGACTTGAACTGGTGGCCTCCTCGTTACCAACGAGGTGCTCTACCGACTGAGCTACACGGGCAGGAATGGTGGGGATGCCTGGACTCGAACCAGGGAACCCAGAGGGAGCGGATTTACAGTCCGCCGCAGTTGCCGCTGTGCCACATCCCCATTCATATTTCAAGCACTCGAAGGTGACTTGCTTTGTTTGCCCGTCGCCGTCAAGCAAGAAGGAATACTACGCCCCGATTTGATTTCTGTCAACCTGTTACACCCACCCGGGCGTCTCCATATCACGAAACCTGCACATATTGGTCTAGCTATCTGTAAACACGCGGTCCGCGTTGGCAAATATGAGTGCCACCTCGCCCTTGGTCACGTCGAAGGGACGATTTGCGCCTTCTACAATGCCCGTCTCTTGGGCATACAGCACAGCCACCCTGCTTCCCGGATACTCGCCGTTGTCGTCAGTAAGCTTGCTCCACTGGTCCTCGGCCACAAGCGACGGGTCGTGAACCTTTACCGCCGCGTAAACTGCCGTGTCTCGGCGAACGTTTTGGTTATCTTCCCAACCCCATGGCATAAAGTACTCATCGCTCTCCACCGGAAGACCCTCCTCCTGATGGTTATATACATAGTCGTGATCCAGACCGTAGCAGTCTATGAGCACCTGCCGCAAGAATCCAACCGTGGCAAGGTCGTCGGGGCTGCCAAACAGGTCGGTGTTGTACGTCTCTTTCATATATTGCACTGCCTCGGCGATTCTTTGCTCGTCGTTGACCACCGCCGGCGCCGCTCCGCTCCCAAAGGGCGACCACGTGGCGGCTTCGTAAGCCTTGACACATCCCAGCACAACGAGCGCAAAGGCAAGGATCGACGCCGTTGCCACACCCGCAATGCGCAACGCTCGCCTGCGCGGGTTGGCCGCAAGCAGCGCAGCCCTTACTTGGTCTATGTCCGTGTAGCGCTTGTTTGGGTCAAAAGCCGTGCACTTGTTAATTATTCTTTGGAGCGGAGCATACACCCGCACGTTGTGGTTTTGTCTGGGACTTCCGGTAAGAAGACAGCGCAGGAGCACGCCAAGCGCATAGATGTCGGCACGCACGTCGGTTTGGGCAAATCCGTATTGCTCGGGCGGTGCGTAGGCAATGGTTCCAAAGAAACGCGTGTCGGTCTCGTTTCCCACGTGGTAGGTGCGCGCTATGTCAAAGTCGATGAGCGCCACCGACCCATTGGGTTGCACCAGTACGTTTTGGGGCTTTATGTCGCGATGGATGATGGGCTCGGCCCTATGATGCAGATAGGCAAGCACGTCGCACAAAGAGACGCAGAGCGTGGCAATGCCCTGCTCGTCCAAGGAGTTGTGACGCACGTGCACGTCTATGGGCTCGCCCTCAAGGTAGGTGCGCACCACAACAAGCATGTTCTTGTCTTTGTACGAGGCAACACGCCGAGGCAAGCTGGGGTGATCGAGTCCTTCCAGCACGTCGTCTTTGTCGTCGATGTCCCAAACGGACAAATCGTAGCACTTGGCGACAAATCGCTCTCCCTGCTTGTTCGTTACCAAAAAGGTGTCGACTCCCCGACCCTCGCCCAAGCATTCCATGATGTCGTATTCGCCGGCAAAGCCGGGCGGATACTTGTCGTTGTCGTAGGCCGCCAAGACCGCGTCAAGCGATTCGGAGAAGGAAGGTCTGCCCATGTTAGGCACGTCGCACACCTCCCAGCAAGGGCAGGCCCGCGCCGTAGAGCGCTTGCTGGACATCCATGAGCGACAACCCCTCGTGCAGGCAGAAGGCAATGACGGCGTCGCGCTTGACCTTTGGGTGAAGGGCGCTCATGCGAGCCACCTTGAGCAGCTGCTGCGTCTGATCGCAGTCCAGCCCCAATCCAAAGGCCATCTGAATCACCGTGTCGCGCGATGGGTTACGCGTTCCGTTGAGCAATCTGTATCCAAACGTGCGCTCGATTCCAGCGGCATTGATTATTGCCTCGTGCCGCATTCCTCGTTCGTCCGCGAGTTGCAAAACATAGTCGGCAAACGTTGGAAGCGAGTGCTCGTCGCACTCCCCCAAAAACTCCTTTACGTCGGCCGCCTTGAACAACCGCGCCCAAAGCTCGCGCGTTGATATGTCCTTCTGTACCAACGTGCCTCCGAATCCTACATTACCTGCGCTATGACAAAGAGGTTGGTGGAGGTCTTGGAGCTCACCCGCTCCCCCTCGAGCAGCGGCGAGCTCAAGGGGTCGCCAGCCGTAATAACCACGAGGTCATCGGTCTTCAACACGCCAAGCTCCTTGGCCTTCTTCACCGATTTATAACAGGTTTGCATGACTCTGGACTGCTCGTCTACCACATAACCATCTACGCCCCAGATAAAGCAGGTCCTGCGCGCCGCACGAGCGCTGGGAAGCATTGCCAATATGGGCAGCTTGGGCCTAAACGCCGACATGATGCGCGCCGTGCGTCCGCTCATGGTGGGACACACCAGGGCCTTGGCACCCACCAGGGCCGCCGCGCCTACCGCAGCGTAGCCCGTGGCACCGCTCACGTTTCGCCTGCCTCCCCTATCGTGGTACTCATTGCGCTCCGGAAGGTCCTTCTCTGCTTCCATGCACACCTCGGCCATCATGCGCACTGCCTCGACCGGATAATAGCCGGCCGCGGTCTCGCCACTTAGCATGACGCAATCGGCGCCGTCGTAGATGGCGTTTGCTATGTCGGTGACCTCCGCGCGAGTTGGCCTTGGATTGTGGGTCATGGACTCCAGCATTTGAGTTGCAACAATAACGGGACGATACTCGCTGTTGCAGCGCTTGATTACGTCCTTTTGCACCTGGGGCACGGTGGCGGGTGGTATTTCCACACCCAAGTCTCCGCGCGCTACCATAATGCCATCGGACACAGCGACGATCTCTTTGATGTTGTCCACGGCATGCGAGGATTCAATCTTGGATATGATGAGGGTGTCTGGTGCGCCGTACTCCTTGCAGAGCGCCTTGATCTCGCGCACCGCATCGGCATCGCGAACAAACGATGCCGCTATGGCATCCACGCCCATCTGGCACGAGAACCGTATGTCTTCGCGATCGCGGTCGGTGACGGCAGGAAGGCCCACCTTGACTTTGGGAACGTTTACGCCCTTGTGCTCATCCACCTGGCCACCGTTGGTCACCACGCACCGCACGTCATCGCCGTCTATGCCCACCACCTCAAGGCCAATAAGGCCATCGTCAATAAAGATCACGTTGCCTGGGCTGACCTCCTTGGCCAAAGAGCTGTAGTCGAGGGCAACGAGTCCTGGAGCGCTTGGCACCTCTTGCGCGGTGACGGTTACCTCCTCGCCTGCGGTGAGCTGCACGGGAACATGGCCCACGGTCTCCCTGGTACGAATCTCGGGGCCCTTGGTGTCTACCATAATCGCAACGTTGGCGCCAAGCTCGTCCGCAATGCGCCGTACGCGCTCTATGTTTTGGCGATGGTACTCGTGCGTTCCATGGCTAAAGTTAAGTCGGGCAACGTCCATGCCGGCAAGTATCATCTGCCGCAGAATATTGTCGTCCTCGGTTGCCGGTCCCACGGTACATACGATTTTGGTACGCTTGTTGGCCATGACTGCGCTCCTTCTTAATAAAAGACTCCCCAACCATTATAGGGTCTTATGCTGCGCCTATCCCATTCGCCGCATAACTTATTTGACAGGCCCTTCTTTGGCAAGTCCCCACTAACAAGTCCCCAGCAAGAGTGCCCAAATAAGGCTCGCACGACCCATTTGCGTGGCATATACTAACTAGCTAGCCAACCCCGCGAGAAAGGCACAAAGATGGGGCGTGAGAGTCAGATTGTACGGGCAAGCGCGGTAAACATTGCGGGCAACGTTGCCCTGGCCATAACCAAGGGTGCCATTGGCACCATAACGGGGTCCATCGCCATCACGCTCGACGCCATAAACAGCTTTGTGGACGCGCTGGGGTCAGTCATCGCCATCATTGGCACCAAACTTGCCGGCAAGCCCGCCAACCGCAAGCACCCCTTTGGGTACGGGCGCATAGAGTACCTCACGTCCATTATCATAGCCGCAATCATCCTCGCGACTGGCTTCTCATCGTTTATAGAGTCAATAAAGTCCATCCTCAATCCCACGGAGCCCACATACGGAATCGTTTCGGTCGCAATCGTTGCCCTTGCCGCAGCCACCAAGTTTGGACTTGGCGTATATCTCTTGCGCAGGGGCAAGGCCTTGGACGCCGGTACCCTCGTGGCCTCTGGCACCGACTCCCTTATGGACGGATTCGTTTCTGCGTCCACGGTTGTTGCCGCCATCCTCTACCTGAGCATCGGCCTAAAGGTGGAGTCGTATCTGGCAGCCGTAATCGCCCTGCTCATAGTAAAGAGTGGTGGCGAGCTCTTGTTTGAGACGGCGTCCAAGATTTTGGGAGAGCGCATGAGTCCCCAGGTCGCAGAAGAAGTTGAGCAGACGGCGCGCAGCGTGGAGGGAGTGCGCCTTGCCAATGGTCTGGTGCTGCAAGACTATGGCCCCAATCGCAAGAGCGGTTCCATTCACGTTACGGTGGACGGACGGATGACGGTTGCAGAATTCGATGCCATTGCCCGCAAGGTGCAAAACCACGTGTACGAGACATGCGGCGTAACGCTCTCCGGCGTGACCCCCTATGCCGACGCCACGCACAACAAGGACGTGGCAGAGATTCGCGCCACCGTAGGGAGCATTGTGTGGAAACACGATCACGTGGTGGAGCTCCGAGGCCTGTATGTGGACGAAACGTCCTCCACGGTACGCTTTGACGCGGTCGTTGAGTTTGGCCTGGAAGCCGCAGACGAGCTCCGCGACAGCATTGTTGCAGCCTGCAAGGAGGAATACCCGGACTGGAGCTTTGACGCGCGCGTGATTCCCGACGTGGGCGACTAGCGGGTCCCAGCCGTGGGGGCGGGCGAAGGGGAGTATCCCCATCGCCTGCCCCTTCTTCTCGACCTAGAACCGATTGATGTCCGTAAGGTCAAAGCGTGGGATGCGCCGCAGCGCATACAAAAGAACCAGCGTGGCAAACAGACCCGCACCAATGATTCCTGCGAGCCCTGCGACCACGTTGAAGCCCTTGATCCAATATGCCAGGCTCGGCTCGAGCGCGTAGACCGTAATGCCTCCCATCACAGCGCCAAGCACAACGCCGAGCAGGATGCCCAGGATGGTAAGGACGATGGAGTCGCGATAGATGTATGCCTTTGCCTCGCGTGTAGAGAAGCCATTGATCATGAGCACGATGAGCTCTCGCTTCTTCTCGTCCACAAACATGATGTCGAGGTTGAGCAGCACCATGAGCGCCATCAGGGCCGAAAGAATGAGGTAGATGAGCACCACGGTGTTCATGATGCCGTTGAGCTCGTCGTAGGCGTAGGATGCGTTTGCGCGGTCATCCACGAGTGAGCTATAGCCATCTATCTTGGAGAGCGCTTCGCGCGTGCGGTCTATGTCCGCCCCGTCGAGGTTGACCAGAAGCACGTTGGGCTGGGGCTTCTGGCCAAACGCCTGGCGATACTCGTTTTGGCTCAGCACGAACTCCTGACGCAGGAGGTAGTAGTCAAAGAAGCCAGCAATGGTAAACGTGTGCGTCTTGCCGGTGAACTCGGTAAGCGTGATCTTGTCACCCACCTTGACGTCTTGGTGCTCGGCATAGGCCTCCGATACCCACAGGCCACCGTTCTCAATATTGGCCTCTTGCCCATCCGTGGACACGACGTTGTAGAACTTCTTGAACGAGTCCTCGTTGGTGGGCACCACCAACGACGTAAGGCTGCGGGTACCATCGTCGTCACGCACTTGGAGTTTGCGGGTATAGGCCGGCGCGCTCGTAATGCCTCGGTTGTACAGGCCCATGGCCACCGAGTCGGCCTTGTCTGTGCTCTCCTCGGTGAGGTAGGCAATGGAGTCAAACGAGTACACCGTCTCGTAGTGCCTCTTTAGGCTGAGCGCGATGTTTTGCGACAGGGTGACGGCCGTAACAATGAGGGCCGTGCACCCAATGACGCCCACGAGCGTTCCCAACACGCGGCGTTTGTCGTTTACGCAGTTGTTTACCACCGTTTGCGAGAAGAGCGACATGCGCTGCCACAGGCGGGTGCGCTCGTAGAAGTGCTCCTTTACGTTTGCGGTGGACTCGCCCTTAAGCAGGTCGATGGCATGGCGCTTAAGCAGGCCATGGATGGCAAACCATGTGGCGACAAAGATGAGCAGGAGCTCTATGCCTCCCATTATAAGGACGTCTGGCAGCGCAAGGTACGGCCCGTACGCCGCCAAGGTGAACTGCTTTGCGGCCTTGGGATTCATGATGCCCTGCACCATAAAGATGGCAAGTGCCACGCTCGCCACGACGCCCAGCAACACCGCAAGGCCCGAGAACCCCAAGTAGCCCCTGGTGACCTCGCCCTCGCGGAAGCCCAGCGCCTTCTTTGTGCCAATCTGAACGATCTGCTCGTGCACGAGGCGCGAGATGGCGGAGTAGCACACAAAGAGGCCCACCAGTATGAACAACGACGCCATGGCCCACTTTACGTTGTCCATCATGCTCGTTATCATAACCAGGCCCTGGACGGAGCCGTTTGCCTGACGAGGGAGCACCACCCACTCGTATGCGACCATCTTGTTGAACTGCTCCTTGGCATCCTCTAGCTGAACCTTGCCGTCATCGAGCTCGGCGGACTTCTCCTTGAGCTGCTCCTTGCCCTCTTGGAGCGCCTTTTGGCTCTCTTGGAGCTTTACCTGCGCCTCGGCCACCGCCGCGTCGTACTCCGCCTTGCCCGTGGTGTAATTGGCCCAACCGGCCTCGAGTTGCGCGGCCGCCGAGCTGAGCTCTGCCTTCTTTACCTCGAGCTCGTCATAGATCGTCTGCAGGCCAGCGGGAATGTCGGTAAGGTAAATGATGGTGTCACTCACGGTAATGGAAGCGTTGCCGATCTTTGTTATGACGTCTTGAATCGCGGTGTTGATGACGCGAATCTCTGCCATGCGCACGTCGATGGTCTCTCGAGTGATGGAGGAGATCATGCTGGGGAGGTTGCCCGCAGAGATTGGCAGGCCATACGTGCTGCCAATGATGGTGAGCAGGCTAGAGAGCGTGCCAAAGTCGGCAATCGTGCGCTTGTACTCTGCGGTTAGGTTGGAGAAGGCCGTCTCGACCTTTTCCCAGTCCTCGTCGGACTGTGATTCGGTGTAGTCGTCGATGGCACTCGAGAGATCGTTGGTGTACGCGACGATGTTGTCCTCGTGCTCCTGAAGGCTGTAGTACGCCTGCAGGAATCGATCGTAGGTGCCTCGCATGGAATCAAACTTGGCACGCGCCTCGTTATAGACGTCGCTTGCCGCGTTGTATAGCTCAACGCCGGCATCGTACTTTGCCTGTCCCTCGACGAGCTGACGATACGCCTCCTGCAGTTGCGTCTGGGCAATGCTTTGCTCGCCCGCACCAGCCGTAACGCTGTCAACGAGCTCCTGCTCGCCTTCGTCGATCTTCTCCTGTCCCTCGGCAATCTGCTTCTCGCCCTCGTCGATCTGCTGCTGGGCATCATCCAGCTTGCTCTGCGCCTTGTCGTGAAGCTTTTTGTAGCGCGCGTTGCCCAAGGTGCCGCCAAGCTCGGTGATTCTGTCCACAATGGGGGCGATGGTCTCGTTGTACTCGCTGGTAAAGACGCTTATGCCCTCCATGGAGTCGCAGGTAATGTATACGTTGGGATAGCCTCCCTGGTACTGCTTGGTGTCAAACGCATCTTGCGTTACGAAGCCCACGCAATCCGTGTCTCCTGAGCCAATGCTCGAGACGCCAAGCGAGGCGGAGTTCTTGTACAGACACTCGGGGGTATCAACCAGCGCCGTGACCTCGTACGTGTCTGACGTTAGGTATTGCATGCCGTCGGAGTCGTCGTCGCTCGTGGCGTCGTGCTTGAGCTTGATCGTGTCGCCCACAACGATGCCCCGTTTTTCCGCCCACCACTTAAGCAGCGCCACCTCGTTGTGCTCCATGGGAAGGTTACCCACGATGGAGGTGGGCACGTCAATGCTCTTTGGCAGCGATTGCATCTTGAGCGTGTAGCCGTTGTTGCCGTCCTCCATAACAACAAAGCTCGAGTAGCCGCACTCAACCTTGGAGACGCCCTCAACCTGCTTGAGCTTCTTGAGGTCGTCCTTTGTTATGCCATAGGGAAACTGGATGGCTATATCGTGCATGTTGCCTTGCTCCATGGCATCAAGCGCGGTGTTTCTGAGCGCGACCGCTCCCCACTGAATGCCCAAGAAGAGCCCTATGCCCAGGCACACAAACATGGCGATGGAAAGAAATGCCACGATGTTGGCCTTTATGTTGGCCCAGAGCTCTATAAACCTTATGCCCTTCATGCCGCCCCCATTACCAAACGAGGTCGGTCGCATGTGCCTTGCGGCGATTGACGGTGACTTCGTGCACGCGTCCGTTGCGCATGCGCACCACGCGGTCGGCCATGCGGCAGATCTCCTCGTTGTGGGTGACCATTATCATGGTGGTGCCCTCCGAGACGATCTTTTCCATGACCTCGAGCACCTCTATGGACGTGGTGTAGTCCAGCGCTGCCGTGGGTTCGTCGGCCAGGATGATGCGCGGGCGCTTCATGAGGGCGCGGGCAATGGACACGCGCTGCTGCTGGCCGCCCGACATCTGCGAGGGATAATTGTACTTGCGCTGGCCTAGGTTTACGATCTCCAACGCTTCGTCGGCGCTCATGGGATTGGGCACCAGGCTTGCAATGAGCTCGAGGTTCTGCATGGCGTTGAGGTTGGGCATAAGGTTGTAGCTTTGGAAGATAAAGCCTATGTTGTCGCGACGATACTCCGTGAGGCGCTTTTGGGACGCGGCTGCGAATTCCTCGCCAAAGCACTCAAAGGAACCGCTGGTGGGGTGGTCCATACCACCTATTATGTTGAGCAGCGTGGACTTGCCGCAGCCCGACTCGCCCAAAAGCACAAGGAACTCTCCCTCGTACACGTCGAGGTTAACGCCCTTGAGGACCTTGGTGACCACGTCGCCGTTTTGGAACTCGCGGGTTACGCCGCGCACGCGCATTATGGTGTTGCCAGGCGTCCACTGCTCGCCAAGCTGCTCGTTGTCATCGAGAGCCATGGCCGCAATGAGGGCCATCATCTCGCAGACGTCGGCCTCGGCGTCGGTAAAGAATCCACCGCCCTCCTTGTTTACAAACTGAATGCAGCCCAGGTTGGAGTATTTGCTCGAGAAGGGCACGCAGATCATGGACGTGACCTCCATGTCCTGGAAGTCCGTGACCGTAAAGGGGTCGTAGGCGGCGGTAAAGGTAAGGTAGCGCTCTGCCTGTTGGGACTGGTACACACGGCCCACGGCACCTTCGCCAGGCAGGTGCTTGCACGAGGTGAGGTCGGACGAACCAATCCAGAAGAAGGGGTGCAGACAGTCTTCGTTGTTCTTGTCGGCATACCAAATCGCGCCCGACTCGGCATTGCAGTTGCGCAGGATGACCTTTAGGCCCTCTTGCAACGCCTCGTCAAGCGTAGTTGCGCGTGAGATGGCGGCTTGCGCCTCGTTAAGCGCTTGGTAGGCGGATACCATTGAGGTGTCCATGTATGCGCTCCTTCCCCGTTGTTGTGCACACGTGGTTCAATAATATGCCAGCACGGGCTGTGCGTGCACAAGAATCTGGCGCGTGACAGGCCGGACGTCCCAGTCCGTCCCTGTTGTCACGTTATCACACGACGGAGAGGTTCGAAGCCAAGCTCTTCTTGCATCAAGATAATCAACGGTATGGAAAAGGCCAGCGGAAACGCGATGCCGTTGCCGAGGACCGATGCTATAAAGACCGCAATGTCCACACCGGGGTAGGCAACGGCGACGGCAGGGGCGATTATGGCAGCCTGTACGCACGCATCAACGGCCACCAGCATTGCCATCAGGGCGAGAGCCTTGCCGCTTCGCAAGTCGAAGCACTTCTTGCGCAGCCGACACCAGAACACGTACATGATGTAAGGAGCGGCGAAGTTCCCCACAAACCCCGCAATGGAAGACCACCGCAGGCTGTCCGACACAATGTCGCCTATGAGGTTGCCAACGGCAAACGCCAAGCACCCCGGTATCCCAAAGAATATGCCATAGACGGGCTGCAACATTGAAACGGGGCGCACGTCGGTGAATCCGGGAATGACGGTGAGCACCTTAAACGGCAGCGCTATGGCGATGTAGACCCCAAGCAAGATGACGAACACGCCCACATTGCGCACCACGGGTCGTCCCAGCATGCCGCAAGCTTTCTTCCTTATGGCAACGGTTGCCATACCAGTCGGCTCCTTGGCAATAGACGCCTCTTGAGCAACCGATGCTGCCTCGCCCTCGTTGGCTCTCTCGCTCGCTCCCGGAAACACAATCTCGACCAGGTTACCTGCCACAATGAAGGCGCACCCAACAATGATGGGAATCGTAAGGTTTACCGGGTCCACTATTGAGGCTGGCAAACACGTTGCCCAAATGGTGGAGAATACTATCTCTGTAGAGTAGATAATCGTCGACTGGGCCGCCGTCGCCCTTCGTTGGGCAAAGATGTTGAGTATGGTCGCGAACCCAACAATGAAGTAGGCATAGATAAAATAGGCCGCAACGAGTTGAGACGACCAAGGAAGCCCAGCAAACGTAATAGGTTGCATGACGCACCATGGGACGAATGCTATGACCGCATTGAAGCCCGATATCCCTGCGGCAAGCGTAATGGGGTCGTGCTTGTGCGCATAGTCGTTGAGCCTGACTATGTAGATAGCGCGTATGGCGCAGCTTGTTAGCATTACCAAGAGACCGCTTACCTGCGGAAGGCTAATGGTTGGAAAGACAGCCACGACAATGCCCGCAAGTACGCAGCCCGCCGATATCCATGTCCTGACGTCCACACCGCGTTTCATGACAAGCAGCATAACGGGCAGCACTACCACCGTCATCGACAGTGTGAATGCACCGGTGGACACGTTAAAGTAGTCGAGCCCTACGAGGTTGAGCACGTTGTATACGGTATTCATAATGCTCAGGACAGCGATTCTGCGTACGAGCAGCCAGCGATCGCGACGAAACGCAGCCGCGATTCGGCGCGCGAAACAAGCACCCATGAGCACCAAACCAATGAGCGACGTGACGCACGTGGTGGCGAAGGGGTTCACGCCGTCCGGGATGACCGAGAAGATGACGACCTCGCACGACCAGCAAAGGGTCACCGCCAGAAGGCAGAAGTTAGCCTGCAACTTGTTCATGTTTCCTCCCTTGTTGCCCATAATCACCGATTGTGTCACAACGGGGACTGGTGCCGTGCCTAAAACTCAACCTCCCGCCAATGACATGGCAGCTGGACAGAAGAAGAGCCCCGCGCCCCGCCGCAACGGAACGGCTCAGGCGCGGGCCCCGTTGCCTGCCGTGGCGCGCGGCCAAGCGGGCCGCGCGGGCCGGCCGCGGCACCGTCCTCTACGGTTGCGAGCTTTCCCTTGCACTGAACGGTAACGTCGTAGGCGTCCTCGTCGCTGAAGAAGTAGTCCGCGCGAGCGACCGAGAACGTGTCAGACTCCATCGCAAGCACGCGACGAGGGGCAGGTGCGTCACTCGTCACCACGGGAGGTCGACGGGAGCCAATCGCACGGGCCTGACGTCCTGAAGGTCGTAGGTAACGCCACCTGCCTCAAGCTCGTGGCAGAAGGCACGCACGAGCGCGTCGGATGCGAGCGTTTGCATGAGGTCAAGCCTAAAGATGCCGTTTACGGCCGAGACCTCCATCAGCACGGGCACGGTTTGGCCGGTGGTAAGCCGCATGTCGCGGATGTAGCGCTCCGACCCCTCAAACCGCGCCTGACCTACGTAGCTCACCGTTGCCGTCGCGACTCGGCGCGATGCCTGTTTGGCTGCGGCACACGCTGCCACGCGCTCGGCATCGGAACCCATGGCGCGCAGGCGCTCTGCGGTCGCGCGCTGTGCAGCCACCCCGGCAAGGACACGATCTTCCAAAGTCTGTGCCATGGTCTGTCCACGAAAGATGGTGCCCTGGCGGGCTATGGGCCACGTGCGCATGCCATCCTTGTACTCGAGCCTGGCCATCCCCACGAGGTTGTGCCTCGCGAGCGGCGCCCCAAGCGCGGCGCGCTGGTTGACGCACAGGTTGACGCGAAGCGGCTTCGTCCGACCTGGGAACATCCCGTCAATGGCGCGGCACAACAGGAGCGACAGCATGGTGGCCGGGCTCCCGTCGTTCTGCACGTTGAATCGCATGAACTCGGCCTCGGGGATGGCAATGGAGAAGTCGCGTGCGGGCTGCTCGGGTCCTAGGCCCCCCTCAGCCACAAGATCGAAGGCCGGCTCTGGCGCAGCTGCCCGCACGGGATCGGGCAGGTGAGCGTGCGCGACGGGATCCAGCCACTCCTGCGGCAAAACAGGGTCGTCCAGCAGCCGGACGCGCTCGCCCTGCAGGCGTACGCCGTAGCGCTCCTCGCAGTAGTACCACAGCAGCGTTCGCGCGAGCTCGTAGGCGCCGGTGCCGTCGGTGATGGCGTGGAAGACGTCGATCCAAATCCAGTTGTCCCACCACGAGAAGGCCATGAGGTGGTAGTTGGCTGCCTCGCCCCCAAGCGTGTGGGGCTCGGCGGAGTGGAACACCGGCACGCCGCGGGGGTTTTGAGCGAGTAGGAGCCTGCCGCCCTCGTGCACGAGCTCAACGCATAGGTAGGGGAAACGCCGGGAGGCCTTGCGCGCGGCCGCACGCAGTGGCCCCTCGTCGATCATGTCCCTCATGCGAATGGCGAGCCTTATCACGCGTGGGTTCTCTGGCGTAGTGGAGTACAGCTGCGCCATCTCGGTGCAGAGCTCCTGCGTTTGCTGCATGTCCATGGCACTTCTCCTCAACAAGCGACTGCTCTGTGAAACTGGGCCGTTGTGGCCCCAGAGCAAACTGCCTACCTACTTTTATATACTGTGCGGGCAAACGGTCTTGTAGTTTTTGAATCTTCACACCTCATCGAGGCCGCTAATTGCCAATTGCACAGTGGCCCCTCTCCCCTAGCCCAAGACACCGGAGGACGTGCACCGCCCTATCCAAACTTACGACAAGAGGCATCTGGATCGTTTGCTCTGCTCTGCTGGTAGCCCATCCGTAATGACGTCTGGCTACCCAAAGAACTCGCGCAGCAGCGTGGACTTGCACACGCTGCTGCGCCCGTACACCACAACGAGCTGGGCGAGCTCCTTCTCCCTGGCGACGAGCATGATTCGCTCCTATATATCTTGGTAACTTACAACACAGCAATCAAGCATACGAGCACAACCCAAATGTATATGAGTGGGCCTTCAGATTAGTACGCCGAGCGAATACATTAAGTGACATTAAGCCATGGCAGTCTTCCACATTATGACGATGCGATCGCGTGTCGTTGTGTCCCAGGCACGCCCTATAGCACAAGACCGACCCGTCTTTGATTGTTGGTTCTCGGACGCAGGGTTCATCGACCTGGTATCAAGGCGCTCAACGAGAGATGCCAGCCATGTACCGTGAACAGTGGCCTACGTTGCGAGCGTCGGCACATGCCCCGCCGCATATGAATAGCCACTAGCGGGTTACACAGCCCGGCCAGCGCGGCGAGCGCGACAGCATGGGCCAGGCTGCGTGATGTAGCACGAAGCCGGTGAACGAAACCGTACGCGAGCGGCGACCCCTATCGCGTGGGGCGTGGGCGTGCTTGCCGGGATCGGGACCAGTGGCAATCGGTTTGCTCGGATTGAGACCAGTGGCGCTGTGGT
>JAUMWL010000208.1 GCA_030529665.1 Coriobacteriales bacterium | reverse complement strand
GGTTGAATGCAGCGGTCTTGAAAACCGCCGGGCCGAAAGGTCTCGCGGGTTCGAATCCCGCCCCCTCCGCCATATGTGGCAACGAAGGCAGGGTTTCTTGGAACACCGCTTCCAAGAAACCCTGTTTTATGTGGCGTGTTACTTGCTGGCTTTCTTGTACTCCTTTACAAAGGAGCCAAACATGCCCTTGGTGCGACCCAGCTGCTCGCCCACCGACTTCTTCTTTGCCTTGCCAATCATGCGGCCCAAACCATAGGCGCCCTTCTCTACGGCATCGCCTGCGGTCTTGCCTGCCTTTGCGGCGGCCTTTTTGCCACTTTGCTTTGCACGGGCGTATCCCTCGCCCGCACGTGCCGCAAGACCACCGTCAAGCGCCGTCTTTGCCACGGCAGAATCCACCACCATGTAGCCATCGTGATAGCCTATGAGCATGTCTTTTGGTATGACGACGTTTCCCACCAGCGATTTTGCAATGGCTCCATCGCTCACAAGAAAGTTCTGCACCGTGCCGACCTTGGGATCAAACTCAACGTCGGACACCCAGCCAAGGTCCTTTCCGTCGCTGGTGCGAGCATCCATGCCCCTCCACAATATGCACTTGTCCCAATCCAGGCCCAAGCGCTCTATGGCTGCCTCGTCCAGGCCATCAGCCCTGTTTGCGACCACAAGGCCAAGGTCGTTGGCCACAAAGGAGTCAAGTGCCAAGAAGGCGTCGCGGCGCTTGATCATGCCCCCCACGTCGGGCCGTCGCACCAAGAAGCCCGCGACGCGCTTTCCGCTTGGGTCAAACACCACCTGATGCACCTGTCCCACGGTGCCTAGGTCCTTTTGGACAAGGGACGCATAGTCCTCCACGTCCTTGTGTTTGGGCTCATAGACGCGAACACCCATGACTTGACTTACCTTGAGCATAAGACCTCCAACCAAAAAACGGAGGAACAGGCCTTTTGCCGTGTTCCCCCGCGTGCACATGCGATGAATGGCGAAGCTTACTCTTCGTCCTCGGCAGCCTCGGCCTCGGGCGCGGCGTCTTCCTCGACGGCCTCGTCAGCAACCTCGTCAGCTACGATCTCGACCTCGATCGTCTCGGTCTCCTCGACGACTTCCTCCTCGGGCGCGGCGTCCGCGGCGTTGACCAAGGAGTCGCGCAGCTGATCCATGCGCTCGCGAGCAAGGTCGACCTTGGCGCGAAGCTCGTCGGTCGTGGCGTCCATGTTGGGACGTACGCCCTTGATCTTCTCGGAAACAACCTGCTGGCCACGCTCATACGTGTCGATGGCAGAGTCCCATGCGTCATTCACGGCATCCGACGCCATTGCACGGCTCTCGGCACCAGAACGAGGGGCACAGAGTACACCAGCGGCAAAACCTGCTGCGGCACCAACAACGGCACCAATCGCAATCCTAACGAGCTTCATAGGGTCCTCCTGACCTTTTGACGTTACGTGGAACCATAGTTCCGGCTTTTACGAGGGTATATGCTCCCGTTTAACACAAATATAGCCAATAATTGCGCTGGCTTGCATATCTCCTAAATTATTTTACGTGACATGCGCGGACCACGGTCCAAATCATCGTCCTGGTCGTAATCGTCGTATGGCTCATCATACGAATCGTCGTAAGGTTCGTCGTACGGTTCGTCATAGTATTCGTCCTGCGGCTCGTCCAAGCTCGCCACAAGATTCCTCAGGCCCATAACCGTGGCATCGACGTCGGGCACCAAGCCAACGCCGCCCGTAAAGGCCCATTCAAGAATCCATACCGCGCTTGAGAGGGCACCAGCCACCAGCACGTCGTCCACGCAGTCAAACCGCACGCTGTAGGTGCGATCGTAGGCAAGCTCGCGCCAAGTGCGACCCGCAACCACCTGATCGACCATGTTTGTGCGTGCCAGCAGCTCCACAGTTACATGCTCGAGCAGATGGGCGATCTCGGTGTCGCCCATGCAATCCTTAAACGTGGACCCTGCGTCGCCAACGCACGTGTGGTCAATGATGGTGGGCAGCAGGTTATACACCCTCGTCGTACCCTCGAGGTCCTCGCTCGTCATAAGCGGGGCATCCTCCGAAATCTGCACGGTGGCCGTAAAGTATTCGGTGCCTATGACCACACGTACGATATCTATGAGTTGCGCCATTGTGATGCCCTTCTTCGGTGCGACAATGTTCCCATTATACCCATACAAGATGAGCGAGCAATGGGGAGTATCCCCTTTGCTCGGTCGACTCACTGCTCCTTGGCGTCCACGTCCTTGCACACGCGTATGAGCGACAACCTGCGTCCGCGCATGGAGTGAACCGTAAAGGTATAGCCGTCCTTGGAAAACGAGTCGCCTGGCCGGGGGAGTTTGTCGGCAAGCTCAAGCACGAAGCCCGCGATTGTCTCGTACTCGGCGTTGTCCTCAATGGGCCAGCCAAGCTCGATGGCATCGTTAATGGAGTACCGTCCGTCCACCATCCACTCGTCTTCGCCAAGCTGGTTGAGGTAGCGGTTGTCGGGGTCAAACTCGTCCTCTATCTCGCCCACGACCTCCTCAACTATGTCCTCGATGGTTATGATGCCCGCCGTTCCGCCATACTCGTCCACCACGATGGCCATTTGCTCACGCTCGTTTTGCAGCTCGGAGAGCAGGGGAAATATGTCTTTGGTCTCGGGCACGAACTTTGCCTGACGAATGTAGCGACTCACGCGACTATCTGCCGCGCCTTCCTCCAGCACGGGGGTAATGAGGTCCTTTATGTGGGCAATTCCCACAATGCGGTCGATGTCCTCGTGATACACCGGTATGCGGCTGTAGCCCGTGCGACGCATTACCCCCAAGACCTCGCCGCAACTTGTGTTGTCCTCCGCCGCCTCCACGTCCACGCGCGGGATCATGACCTCGCGCGCGACCGAGTCGCCTAGGTCAATCACATCGTGAATCATGGATTTCTCTTGCTCGGTCAGCTCCTCGGCATCGGTAACCATGTAGCGAATCTCTTCTTCGCTCACGTTTTGGCGATCGTCGGTGCCCTTTATGTGCAGCAGCGTGGCAAGTCCGTTGGCGCTGGCAGCCGTGAGCCACACTAGGGGCTTGGCAATCTTTGAGAACTTGAGCAACGGGCCTGCAACCCTTTTGCTTACCTTCTCGGCATCCGACATGGCTATGCGCTTGGGCACCAACTCGCCCACCACAATGGAGAAGTACGAAAGGAACAGGGTGATGAGCACGGTGGCCACACTGCGCGAGGCAGGGAGGCCAAGGGAAGATAGCCACTGGCCAAAGGGCTCAGAGAGGCTGGTTGCCGCAAACGCCGAGCTGGCAAAGCCCACAAGGGTAATGGCAACCTGTATGGCCGCCAAAAAGTCGCCGGGGTTGTCTATTACCGAGGCGGCAACGCCTGCACGCTTGTCGCCCTCCTCCGCCTCGTGGTCGAGCACGACCTTCTTTGCCGTGGACAAGGCCATCTCGGACATGGAGAAGTAGCCGTTTATGATCGTAAGAAGTACGGTTACGGAAATAGATATTGCTATGTCCATATGCGGCGGCGCTACCTCCCAATAGAGAACAACGAGATTCTAGTGTAACAGATGACGCGTCTTGTGAGGCGGCACACTTATGGGCGTTGCCGTACCGTTCGCAAGGTTGTGGGGGAGGAGATGGATTCCGTGCTTAGGCAGTCCTCGGCTTGGGGAGGGCGGTGCGCTGGCTTTGCGACCAGTGTGGGCCGCAGCCCCGTGTGCGTGCTGGCTTTGCGACCAGTGTGGGTCCAACAGCCACACTGGTCGCGATCCCAGCACGCCTGGGCGCCCATCGGCCTCCCTGCCAAACAGCTCGAGGAAGAAGGTCGTCTCGCCATCAGGGAAGAAGCCGGGGCAATAGGCGCCCTATCCGGCTCCTGCCGACGGCATCTGAAAAAGAGGCGCTGCAACTTTAGCTTTGGGTCCAAAGCGTACCACGTGTCGGAGAAGTTCCTCGCCTATCATGACACGCGCTGGTGCAAGCCGGAGCACCGCGACCAGGAGCTCTTTGCCATGCTGGTGCTCGAGGGCATGCAGGCCGGTGTGAGCTGGAACCTCATCCTAAATAAGGAGGACAACTTCCGCCACGCCTTTGATGGATTCGACCCTGCAATCGTTGCCACATACGGCGACGACAAGCTCGAAGAGCTGACGCAGGATGCGGGAATCATCCGCAACAGGCAGAAGCTGAG
>JAUMWL010000207.1 GCA_030529665.1 Coriobacteriales bacterium | reverse complement strand
GGCACTTCGAGTGGTTCGCCAGGCTCGTCGAGGGCCACATGGACGGCATCGTCGCGCATGCGAGGCACCAGATCTCCTCCGGCAAGGTGGAGGGGACCAACGGTATGATTAAGACGCTGAGGAGAGCCGGGTACGGCTACCCCGACGACGAGTATTTCTTCCTCAAGATCTTCGACTCGAGCAGACGCTACTCGCCGGGCAGGGAGGTGGTGGCGAAGTAGAGGCTACCCACAGGTTTTTGGCTTGAGTCCTTTTTTTGCGTATCGATGCCCACCTTACCTCGCGGCCGTTCACTCTTCTTGGCGATGCGGTCCTTGTCAGCTCTTAGGGCAGCGTTTAGTCTTTCCCGCTCCTCTACCGCAAGTTTTATGATCAGGGAGGTGACTTCGCTCTTCTGCTCGGGCGTGATGCCAGGGTTGTCGTAGGAGTCCCGGAGTAAGTGCAGGCGCCTGTATGGCGTTGGCCTCGAGAGCAGGCTGACCGTGTCGCCGCTGCGGGTCACCGGCTCTGGCATGACTCGCGCCTGCTCGACGGAGTAGTATCCTCAAAGAGCGCCATCGGGGTCGATGAGCCTCACTTGTTCGTAAGCCGAGGCCGAAGGGATAGCGTCCTTGGGCCTGCCCAGATGGAATATGCCCCTTTCAAGATACCAGTTGTCCTTGAACAGGGTCGGAATCTCGCTCCATTTAAAATGGCCGACGAGGTCACCATGCTCGTCATACACCGGATATGTCGCCAACCTCAGCATCCTCTCGCAAGACTGGTAGTACGACTCATCGCTCTTCGCCCCTCAGCGTCTCGTACACGTCATGCACGTAGAGCCCGAGCATCCTCCTCATAAGCTCTTCGTCCTTTAGCACTTCGCCAAAGAATTTGTTGTTCTGCTGCAAGCCATCATAGAGCACGTCTTCGCCACTGTCGTAGTACGCAATGGAGAAGTCCGCTTCGTTGTTTGCCTTTGCACTCGCCTTAAGGGCATCAACCTTAAGCAGGAGCTCTTTGATCTGCAAGCCTCCAATAATCGCGACGTCCTTGTCGAGTCCGCCGCCAACGCGAGCGTTAACGATGGCAATGATTTCGGATAGACGGTCTTTCTCGTCGGTGGTGAGCCGGGTGCTCACGCCCGCAAGCCGCACCATGGGGTCAGACGGATGGGCCCTGTGCTTGGTACCTGTGTCGCCCACCTCCTTTTGGGTGAAACGCTCAAAGTTGATCTTGTCCTTAACCGAGACGCCGCCATGTCCGCCCGTGTCCAAGATCTCCAACAGGTCGCGGACGTAGCCGTACTTCTTCTCCATTTCGGCGTCACCAAAGGAGGAGGCCAGCGACAGGAACTCGTATAGGCGCACGAAGCCCGAACAGGTCATGCGAAACTCGCCCTGCAGCGCAACGTTACCCTGGTACATGTTCTCGAGGCGCTTCTTGGCACGACGGACCAATATGTCGGCCTTGGCCGCGTCCCTCTGCGAGAGCTTCTTGGTCGTGGCACCAAGCACGATGGCCGCGTACCTCTCCACGTCATCATCGTCGATCACGTCGTAGCCGTCGAGCTTGGACCCCATCTCGATGAGCTGTGACACCGTAACCGTGTTCGACAGAATCGTTGTTGTGTAATAGTGCGAGAAGGCCTTTTCCATGTCGGCGCAGGTATTCACAAAGTCAAGCACGATGGTTCGCTTGCCAGGAAGCGTGCGATTTAGCCTCGACAGGGTCTGCACTGCCTCAACGTCGCGCAAGCGCTTCATCACGTACATGGCGCAGAGCTTGGGCTGGTCAAAGCCAACCTGGAACTTATCCGCTACAAGCAACACGTTGCGCTCGTCGGTATCAAAGCGATCCGCCGTGCGCGTGTCGGAGAACCCATTCATGCCGCGTTCGGTGTACTCCCACCCCTTGGCCGTTCTTGACCCGCCAAAGCCGTCGTACTCAACGTCTGTTGTCACCTTGCCCGAGAACGCCACGAGCGCATGCACGTCATGGTAGTGATGGCGTTCTATGTAGGCTTGCAACGCCGCGCGGTAGCGCACGGCCTCCTCGCGTCCCGTGGTCACGACCATGGCCTTTTCGCGCCTGCCGAGGCCGCACTGCCCAAGGACGTGGTTGCGAAAGTGCTCAACAATAATGCCAATGCGCTGGTTGATGTTGGTGTCATCGAGCTCCGCAATGCGCGCGATCTCGCGCTTGGCCTTGGCCGTATGAAGGAGCGGATCGTCCTCCACGGCCTTGCTCACCCGGTAGTACGTGCGGTACTCGAGATAGTTCGTAAGGACGTCGAGGATAAAGCCCTCCTCTATTGCCTGCTTCATCGAGTAGGTGTGGAAGGCCTTCTGCAAATCGGGATTAGCCGGATCGACGGCACCAAAGAGCTTGAGCGTGCGAGCCTTAGGCGTGGCCGTAAACGCAAACACGCTCATGTTTGCCCGCTTGCCGTGGCTTCGCACCAACCGCTCGTAGGTGTCGGTAACGTCCTCGTCTTTGCCCGCTTGCTCGCCACCCACAGCATTTTGTATGGCCATGAGGTTGCGGCCTGCCGTGGAGTTATGCGCCTCGTCGATAATGACGGCAAAGCGGCGGTCGCAGATCTTGCCCGCAAGCTCGTCCACATAGAGGAACTTCTGCAGCGTGGTCACGACGACCTTGGCCTTGCCCTCGAACAGGGCGTCCGAGAGGTCCGCCGAGGTGCAGTCCTCACCCATGACCTTTACGACTCCCGTAGTGCGCTCAAGCGACTTGATGGCTGCCTGGAGCTGCCGGTCCACAACCTTGCGGTCCGTCGCCACGATGACCGTGTCGAAGACCTGGGCACCGTCCGCGCCGTGCAGAGACGACAGACGATGCGCCAACCACGAGATGGTGTAGGTCTTGCCAGAGCCCGCGCTATGCTGGATGAGGTAGTTGAGCTCGCTGCCACTCGTGCTCACGCTCTTTAGCAGCTTGTGAAGGGCGTCACGCTGGTGGTAGCGTGGAAAGATGACGGTCTCCTTGAGGACGCGCTTGTCCTTGGCCTGGTCGTACTCTTCCTTACGTGAGACGAAAACGAACTTAGTGAGAAGCTCCATGACCGAGTCGAACGCGAGCACGTCGTCCCAAACGTAGTGCGTCGGGTAGTCGCCGCTGCCGTCGTCCACCGGGTTTCCCTTGCCCTGGTTTATGCCCTCGCCGCGCCCACGGTTAAACGGCAAGAAGCGCGTCCGCTCGCCGTCCATACTCGTAGCCATGTGGCACTCCTCGTTGTCCATCGCAAAGTTGACGATGGTTCCAACCCGCCGCTCCAAGAGTCGGTTTTTGTGGTCGCGCTCGTAGGTCCACTGGTAGACGGCGTCACGCCACGTCGAGCCGTCCGGCTGGTACTTGAGCTCGAACGCAGCCCAGGCGAGACCGTTCACAAAAAGCACGAGGTCGATTCTAGAGGCATCGTCGATCCAGACCTCCTCCATCACAGAGAGCCGGTTGGCTTCGTACTTGGCCGTGAGCTTTGGGTTAAGACTCGACGCAGGTCTGCCGTAGAGCAGGTCCACGTGGATGCTATTAATGTCGACGCCGCTTCTCAGCACGTCCACGTTAGACGAGCCCTTGGCGCGGCAAGCCTTCTCGTACTCGGAGATAAGTACGTCGATGGCGCGGATGCCGTACGTGCGCTGTAGTGCCGCGAGCGCTTTTGGCTGTGTGTCTTTGAGGAACCCCTCGAGCATCTCGCGGTCGACTGCGTGATCTTTGTCGTAGTGACTCGTGGCCTTGCGCTCGCGCCAGCGCGGATCGGTACAGAGAACGTCTATTATGTGGCGCTGGAACCCCAGTTCGCCGGTGGAGCGCGCGTTGCTCATGAAATCAGAGCCTCCTTTGCTTTCATTGTCTCCTCAGGCATGTGCTATACGCACCTCATCAATGCCGTACAAAAATGCTTTTGGGTCCATGTAAAGACTCTCCAAGATATGCGCCAAATCGATGTAATCCTCAAAGACCCCCTTGAGCTTGCCTCTACACTCAACAACGAGGTAACCGTCATCCCACTCCTTTACGCCAAGGTACTCGATGAGGTCCTTGCCATGTAAAAAGGTTATCGTTCTCCCGTTGTATTCGAAAGTCGTGTATCGCCCTCTGTTGCTCAGGATTGCGCAACCATTGGAATTGTTCACGATGTGGCGCTGGAACCCCAGTTCGCCGGTGGAGCGCGCGTTGCTCATGGCACTAAACCTCCTCA
>JAUMWL010000206.1 GCA_030529665.1 Coriobacteriales bacterium | reverse complement strand
GTCGCCGGCCTCGTAGTGTGCGGCATCGCGCCGTCGCGCATCTGCACCTACGGTGTTGTCCGCGCTCCAGCGTGTACTCCATAAGCTCGCCGTCAATCTCGGCAAAGGCAATGCCGGAGCCGAGAGCTTTTGCATTATGAAGCCCTCGCCGCCAAAGATGCCCGTGCTGGCCTTCTTGTTAAAGAAGGTCTCGAACTTTACGCCCGTCTCGGAGGCCAAGAAGGCCCGCTTTTGCAGGACCCATTCCTTGCCGGGTGCAATGTGTATGGGCACGATCTTGCCGGGGAAGCTCGAGCCAAACGCAATCATGCCGGGGCCGCCCTGCGCGGTGTAGATGTTTTGGAACATGCTCTCGCCCGAGAGTACCGTCCGGGCATCAAGAACTGCACCATCTTCCGCTACGGCTTCGACGAGATGACCCAGGCGTTCTCCTGCCAAGATATCATAGCGCGCTAAGGGACGGCGGACTGCGTCTTCTTCGTCTTAAACAATCACTCTTCGCAGGTAAGACGCGAAGTATGGAATCAAGAAGGACGTGGACCCGTCGCCGTTCACGCGGATGACGTGGGCGTCATGCAGGCTCTGGCGATACTTGCGCGCCCATGCATGTCCCCTCTCGGCTCGTTCGGCGATGCCCTCCAGCGAGACGGCGTCCGATTGGGCAGAAAGCATCGCGAGTACGAAACGCTTCTGTGCTTTACTCAATCCCCGGAAGGCAGGCGCGCAAACCGCATCCTCGAAGGCTCGTGCGGCATCGGGTATGGCACGGGCTACGTCTTCCTCCTCGATCACGTCGCTTCGCCGCATCTCGGAGGACTGCCACAGGTAGTGCCCAACGAGCTGGACCATGTAGGGGAAGCCCATCGTCGACTCGGCGGCGCTTAGGGCCGTGGCCTCTGCGATATTCTTTCCGTTCTCGGTAATCGTCTGCACGTAGGCGTTGCGCACGTCGGGGATTCCGACCTCTGCGAGTTCGTGGCGCTGGCTTCTCCTGAGGAAGGTGAGCACCTTGTCGTCGAGGAGCTCGTCGACGACCGAAGGCAAACCGGCGAACGCAAAGGCAACGCCCTTCTTTTGGGAGTCCGGAACGTCCTGCATGTCTTGGTCTCGAATGACGTGCTGGATGGCCGTGCCAATGTCTACCATGTCCTGCCTGGTCGCAGCCTGCACCTCGTCTATTGATATGAACACGCCCTTTCCCGGCTCCACCTTCTTCAAGCGGCTCTCGATTGCCAGCCGCAGGGAACGCGAGGCTACGCCGGGCTCGACCGAGAGCTTACCAACGCTGACGCCGGCGACACCAGCGACGTTGATGGAAGGGCTGACCTCCGCTTCCAAGATGCGCGGACCATGGCTCTCTAGCTCGTCGATGATGCGCGCGCAAACGCCCTCGCTCGCTGTTTCCGAGATTACCGGCCAGCCTTCGGCGTGGGCAATGCGGCCAAGCTCCGTGAGGAGTACCGTTTTTCCAAAGCCCCGTTGGCCCGTCACGAGCATGAGTCGGCCAGGGGCTCCGGCACCATCGCGCAGGCCTTGGAAGAAGTCCCCAACGTCGCTCTCTCTGCCTATGAGGATCGGGGGCATCTTTCCTGCGGTTGGCCTAAAGGGGTTCATGCGCACCTCCTGTTTTCTTGCATCGACGCTTCGCACTAATTGTACCAAATCGTACCAAAACGCACTAATTGTACTACTCGTTATGATAAGGACCAGATGATTCAGCGACTCAACGCCTTGGTCAACATGCGGCAGCCACATCCCCGCGGCCACCAACACCGGGACCAACACCGTGTGGTACAAGGCGGCCGGCGACGCCGTCCACTCCGACAGCGACGCCGCGAGCGTCAAGGCCACCATAGTCAGGGCGTCCGTCGCAAAGGCTAAGGTCGCGCTGAAGAAGACGAGCTACACCTGCGACGGCAAGGCCAAGAGGTCGGGAGTCAAGTCCGTCACGTTCGGCGGTAGGGCGCTCAGGGAGGGCACCGACTTCGCGGTGAGCTACAAGGACAACAAGGACCCCGGTACCGCCACGTAACGGTTACCGGCAAGGGCAACTACAAGGGCTCCGCCAAGGCGACGTTTGCCATCAAGCTCGGGAAGGCTAAGCTCGCCACCGTGGCCAATACGGTCAAGTCGGGCCTCTGTGCCTCCTGGGCCAAGGGTGCCTGGTCCAACGTGTCCGGCCGCTACCTCGCCAAGGTAGGCGGCGTGAGGGCCAAGGTAGGCAAGTCCGGCTCCGTCACGGCCACTCGGGAGGCCGATCCCCGGCCAGCGGCTACGTCGTGGTCGCGCGCCACGAGAAGGGCGGCGAGGTCGTCGCCTTCAGCACGAAGGGTTCAATGGGAAGTCTCATCGAAATGAGCATATTGACCGAGGCCGTGCGCTACACCGTCGATTGCCTGCCTCGACTTCGTGCCATCGTCGTGTATGACTGTTGTGGCGATGACAAGGCAACCAGGGAAATCTTTGCCCATGCGACCGAGAGCGGCATCGAGGTAGTCATACCGTCCAATGCCCTCAAAACGCGTAACGCCACGCTAAGGCTCTCGCGGGAGAGGGGTCTCCATGGGCAGGACTAGCAACAGCGGCCTCGTCCATGGAGTGCCGACTGTCTTATCTTGACGGGCATCGGTGCCAACGGCTTTCTCGTCTCAGCTTATCCGGTAGACAAGTAGGGAGAGACAATGAATACCATCAAGATCCAACTTGACTTCCTCCAGGGACCCATCTGGACGAGTAATCCCGAGACGGGCATCGAGGTTGTCGACAACGACGAGCAACTGCGCGCAATCAACTACGAAATCCAAGATCTCTTCGATTCGTACTACGAGTTTGACTCGCATGGCCAGCCATTTTGGTTCAACGAAGGGCGGGAAAGAGTCGACAAGGAAACGATGCTCTCCATGATCGGCAAGCTCATCGCACGGCTCGAGGAGATCAACGACGGCTCCTTCGACATTGAGGACCTAGAGACGCCGAGGCTCAGAGCCCTCTAGCCCTGCCGCGCCTTGCTGGCGATTGTGTCCGTATGGCGCGGCAAGTTGGCATTCTGCCACCCATCTGCGCAGTCAAGCAGGCTGGACCGCGTGAGTAATACGACTGCAAAGTACCTAGACCAATCGTAGTGGACTTCATGCTCCTCCGGGTCGTCCTCCCAGTTCTGCGAATCGTCGTAGACCAAGCCCTCCCAGGAGTCGCCCATGCCTATGATAATCATCTCGGAGAACCATGCCCCCTTGTCGAGCATGAGACAGCCGCCTCCGGCCAGCGCGAACAAGATGTCCTGCATGTGTACCCGCGCTCCAACCGCCATCTGCAGAATCGAGTTACGCGGGTCCTTAGCCTTCATCCGTCACCTCAATCCCCAGAGTCTCACAGAACTTGCCAAGCTTCTTCGCGTTAGTGGCTGCCGGGGCGGAGCTGCAGCGCACGCAGGTGGTGCCAGAGCAGACGCTTCACCTTCGCGACGATTGCGTCGCACTTTGGCGTAGACGTCGAGTACGAGGACCTCTTCTCCGCCGACGCTCAAGGGCGTGCTGGACGACTGCAGCTACGCCAACCCCTCGATTTCCAACCGCGTGCTCGAGCACTTCGCCCGCGTGGGGGAGGTGACTCTGTCGCCAAACAAGTCGGTGCCTCCCCGTCATCTTCTCCTTCCCGAGAGCTCTACATGGTGGGGCGTCGCCGTGGGCACCTAGAGACAGATTTCTAATGTGTGGCCAACAGATCATGTGAAGGTCATCGCCAGCAACGGGGAGGACCTGGACTAGGCTTGCTCGCATACGACTAACCGTATAAAACCAACCAAGGGGGTGCATCTCGCTGGGATGCGCCCCTTTGCCCACTCAACGCACGCAATTGCAGCAGGGGTCGAATCCTTGCCACTGTACTTCCGCGTAATTAGTGGGCAATAAAAATATAAACTACAACAAAAGCCCAGTTGGCATAAACCGAAAATAGAATATCGAGCTTCGTATTGCCCACTAGCTAAAATAGCTAGTGGGCAATACGAACGATTTCATACCCGTTTTCAGAAACATTACCTGCGGAAACGTGGTAGTTAAAACTTATATTGCCCACTAATTTTGTGTGGACGAGCTTCCAGGACTCGCCAGAGCCTTACAAAACACCCTCGGCGGGCCAAAGGTCGGCTTTTTAATGCGCTGTCCCTCGCACGAATCGTTCTTGCCACCTTTCTGCGCGGGA
>JAUMWL010000205.1:2894-4211 GCA_030529665.1 Coriobacteriales bacterium | reverse complement strand
CTTTTTGCTCACCCCTTTGCAATGGCAGCGTTATACGTATAATGAGATTGTAGTATTCCATCCATCGATTGGAGCGTCAGATGAACGTCCTTTTGGTATTCAATGACGGAGTTGTTGAGTCGTTTGACACTAAAGACGACATGACCCAGGAGTATTCCCACGCACGTCTTTCCACGTTTGTGGAGGAGGACGACGAGCGCGAGGACCGCTACGAGGTAGGCATTGACCTCTATCCCGTGATCCACTCCAAGAGCCGCGACCTCCCCATCATTCGTCGCATCTGCTCTGCCACGTTTGTCTCGGATTACCACCACAGCTCGCGTCCTTCGTTTGACGTGGTCTGCCCCATGATAAGCGGCCTCAAGCAGCTTATTGTGGACGGTGCCGTGGTATGGGAGGGCGAGCCCGAGCCCTACCTCGCAGACGAGTCCTACGCCAACGAGACTCCCGAGGGTCGCATCTAGCACCACTCCTACAGCCTGTGCCTAATAAATAGTCGGCCTGGGCAATGGGGATGCTCCCCTTTTCCAAGCAGAGGGGGGCATCCCCATTGCCCGTTAGGGCACCAACACGAAAGAGACATAACATGAGCATCACAAAGAACCGCGTGCTACAGCTGCTGGACCAATTTGCAACGCCTATTGCGTTGCTGTGGCTTGAGCTGGTGTTTAAGCTCTCAACCACGGGCGGACTGTGGCCGCAGGTGCTCTTTGTGCTGCTTTTCTCGGTTGCAGCGGGACTGTTTGTTGAGCTTCTTGCCTCACTCTTGCCACACGCAAGAACAACCAAGATCACCAAGATGGTGGTTATGGGCCTGGCGGGCGTGGTGTTTTGCGTGGAGTACTTTGTGTACCGCGAGTTCAAGCTCTTCTATGACCTCAAGACGGTATTGGGAGGAGCTGGAGATGCGGCCACTGGCTTTACCGACCAGATCCTTGCGCTGGTATTCTCGCCCGCAGGCATTGTGCACATACTCTTGTTTATGCTCCCCGTCCTTGCCTACGCACGTTGGGGCACGGGAGAGACGGGCGTTCGCAACACCGCCGACCCCCTTACCACGTTTGCCCATGCCATGCGCAACTGCGCCTTGACCTGGATCGTTGCTCTGCTTGCGGTCTCGATCGTTGAACCCTTTGAGAAGACCTATTCATCCCAGTACACCTTTGACGCCGCGGTAAGCAACTTTGGACTTGTTACGGGCCTGCGCAAGGAGGTAATGGGACTTGCGTCCGGCAAGAGCAATAACGTGACCTTTAGCCAAAGCGAGCAGGCGCAGGCGAGCACGGACACCAAGGCTTCTGGCAACGACACGGCCAG
>JAUMWL010000205.1:0-2794 GCA_030529665.1 Coriobacteriales bacterium | reverse complement strand
AAGACAACCGGTGCGAACGTCTCAAAACAGAAGGAGTACGAGCCAAACGCGTTGGACATAGACTTTGACGCGTTGGCATCCAATACGGATAGCACCTGGGCAGAGCTCGACCGCTACGTGGCGGGCCTCACCCCCAGCAAGAAGAACAAGATGACCGGGCGGTTTGAAGGCTACAACCTCATCTTTGTATCGGCCGAGGCGCTTAGCGCAGAGGCCATACGCAAGGACACCACGCCCACCCTCTGGCGCATGGCGCACAAGGGAATCCAGTTTACGGACTACTACCAGTTTGACTCCGCGGGAACCACCGGCGGGGAGTGCGGCAACCTGTTTGGTCTTCTCCCCACCGAAGGGGGAAGCTCGGTTAAGGGCACCGCCACGCACAACAACTACTACACCATGGGCAACGCGCTCAACCGCCTGGGGTACAACGGGTGGGCGTTCCACAACAACACCTACACCTATTACAGCCGCGACGTTACCCACAACAACCTGGGCTACAACAACGGCTACATGGGCTACGGCAACGGAATGGAGAAGTGGGTCACCTGGCAATGGCCGCAGAGCGACCTAGAGATGGTAAAGGGCACGTTTGACGAGCTCTATGGCAACAAGAAGAGCGAGCCATTTAACGTGTACTACATGAGCGTAAGCGGCCATAGCGGATACGGGCGCGACGACAACTCCATGAGCCGCAAGCACTGGTCAAAGGTGGAGGACCTCCCCTACTCCGATCCGGTTAAGGGCTACCTTGCCTGCAACATTGAGCTCGACCGCGCCATGAAGTACCTCATCAAGCGGCTCGAGAAGCTGGGCATGGCAAAGCGAACGGTAATCGTGCTAAGCGCGGACCACTTTCCCTATGGCCTGGACGACGACAGCCCCCTTGGGTCCTTGCCCTACACGTCCGAGCTCTATGGGTACGACATAGAGACGTACTTCCAGCGCGACCATAACCGGCTCATCATATGGAGCGGCAGCTTGGAAGACGAGGATCCGCTGGTGGTGGACTCCCCCGTTGGGGCCATAGACGTGCTGCCCACGCTGCTCAACCTCTTTGGATGCGAGTGGGACTCCAGGCTCCTGCCCGGCCGTGACGTGTTCTCCACCAAGCCCGCGCTGGTGTTTAACCTCTCGTACGACTGGAAGACGGATTTGGGCACCTATTATGCGGCAAGCGACAAGTTCGTGCCAAACGAGGGAGCCAAGGTTCCCAAGGACTACGTAAAGAATACCAGCGCAGACGTTGCCAACCGCATAAGCTATTGTCGTGGCGTTCTTACCAGCGACTACTATCGCCACGTGTTTGGAGACCCCAAAGACGTCAACGAGGTGCACGACGCCGCCGCTGCCTCCAAGTAATGGCACACCCTTTCCGGGAAACGGTGTGCCATTTCTTCCATTTCTTCCTGTCAACATCGCGTTTCCAAACAGGCGGCATATGCGCGCGTGGTGGTTGCATGCGCTAAAGTAATTTCTGTTCTGCAAATCCCCAAGAAGGAGAAGCCATGAAGATCGGATGCGTAAAAGAGATCAAGAACAACGAGTTCCGCGTGGGCCTTACGCCCGACAACGTAAAGAGCTACGTCGCCGCTGGCCACCACGTATACGTGGAGATGGGCGCAGGCGTTGGTTCTGGCTTTATTGATGAGGAGTACGTAGCCGCAGGCGCAAGCCTTCTTGAGGACCCCAAAGAGATCTGGCAGCTCGTGGACATGATGGTTAAGGTAAAGGAGCCACTGCCCGAGGAGTATGCACTCTTCCACGATGGCCTTATTCTCTACACCTACCTGCACCTTGCGGCCGACCGCGAGCAGATGGACGCGCTCCTGGACGGCAAGGTTAAGGCCGTTGCCTACGAGACCCTGCAAGAGACCGACGGCAGCCTTCCGCTGCTTGCCCCTATGAGCCAGATCGCCGGTCGCTTGGCTGTGCAGGAGGGTGCCAAGTATTTGGAGAAGACCTACGGTGGCCGCGGCGTCCTCCTGGCGGGCGTTCCCGGCACACCCAAGGCCCACGTGGTCATCCTGGGTGGCGGAACCGTTGGCACCAACGCCTGCAAGATCGCCGTGGGCATGGGCGCAAACGTAACCGTGCTCGACATCAGCCTCAAGCGCCTGGAGAAGATCGACGACATGTTTGGCTCGCGCGTGCAGACGTTGCTCTCCAACGACGCGAACATCGAGCGCGCCGTTATGGACGCCGACCTTGTTATTGGCGCGGTGCTGATTCCCGGCGGCAGCACGCCCAAGCTCTTTAAGAAGGACTATCTGCCCGAAATGAAGAACGGCGCCGTGTTTGTGGACGTGGCCATCGACCAGGGCGGCTGCGGAGAGACCTCACGCGTCACCACGCACGACAACCCCATCTTTGTTGAGTGGGGCGTAGTGCACTACTGTGTGGGCAACATGCCCGGCGCCGTGGCTCGCACCTCCACCATCGCACTCACCAACGCCACGCTGCGCTATGGCCTGGAGATCGCAAACAAGGGCCTGGATGGCGCCGTGGCCGCAAGCGACGTGATCGCCTCTGGCGTTAACTGCTACGACGGCAAGGTAACCTGCAAGAACCTGGCCGACAGCTTCGACGACGTTGAGTACGTGGACATCAAGACCCTGATCTAGTGCTGTGAGCAGAAAGGAGTAGCCCCTTTCTGCTCTTCTCGCAAAAAACTTGCAATTCTTGGTTGTAAAGAACGTGACAAACCTCTATACTATCCTTCGTTGCTTGAGCAGCACTACATACGGGCGTTTAGCTCAGGGGGAGAGCGCTTCCCTGACACGGAAGAGGTCAC